>JBHYGP010000400.1:0-2709 GCA_051858935.1 Sphingomonas sp. | reverse complement strand
CCTTGCCCGCCCGTCAGCTCGGCAGGCGCCAGGCGAAGCGGCCGACGATCACCGTGGGCGTCGCGCTGCCGTCAGTCAGACGCGCCGCCGGGAGCGTTCCGCGCTGGCGCATCAGCGCGCAGGCTTTGGTGTCGAGTGCCTCATGCCCAGCCGATGCGACGATCTTGCAATCGGTCACCCGGCCAGTGCGGTCGAGGCTGAGGCGGAACACCGTGTCGCCCTCCACGCCCTCGCGCATCGCGACGACGGGATAGTCGTCATAGGTGACGCCCTTTTCCGGTGATACGATCGACGGGCGCCAGCTGATCTTGGCCTCGACCGCTGGGTCCGCGGCCCAGCTGCGCAGCAGATCGTCCTGACAGCTGGAGGCAGCCGCCATCGCCTTGGTCATCGCCTGTGGCGCAATCACGATGCTCCTGCCGTTGCGGCTGAAGCTCAGCTCGCGCGCGGTGCTCATCGTTTTCGCTTGTGCAGGCGTGACGTCGAAGCGGATCAGGCGGCGACCGTCGCTGGTCGTCCCGCTCTGGTAGCTGGTCGGGATGTCGATCCCGTTTGGAGTCAGGCTGACGGTAAGAGCGCCGGACATCGCGCTGTCATCCTCCGCCGCGATCAGCATCGCTTCGGCAAAGGGCGCGTTGGGAAGCAGGCGCAGCCCGAACGTCACCTTGCCCGTGTCGCCGCGATAGTCGCGAAAGACGAGGCAGCTGTTATCGGCGAAATCGACCACCCAGCCGCCAGCGGGTGGCAACGGCGCCGGCATCTGCACCGCCGCAGCCGAAAGAAGCAATGTCGTCAGCATGTTCTGCTCCCCCAAAAAGCAGGGGTCGCCCGACCCCGTAAAGGCCGAACATATCACCAGTTTACGCTCAGCGAAGCAAATCTGTGCGATGACAGCGGTGGACAGACCCTTTCCCCCTGTTCGCACCTGCGGTAGGCCGCGCCCAAGTCACGGAAGGGGTTTGAATGACTCGCTATGTGTACCGCTTCGGCGGGGAAGTTTCCGACGGCGGCCAGGGCGACAAGAATCTGCTCGGCGGCAAGGGCGCGAACCTTGACGGGATGGCGTCGATCGGGCTTCCGGTGCCTCCGGGCTTCACCATCTCGACCCCGGTCTGCGCGCTCTATTACGAGAATGGCCAGACCTTTCCCGACAGCCTGAAGGCCGAGGTGTCGACCGGCATCGCGCATATCGAGGGGATTACCGGCAAGCGCTTTGGCGATGCCGCCGATCCGCTGCTGGTGTCGGTCCGTTCGGGCGCGCGCGCATCGATGCCGGGGATGATGGACACCGTTCTCAACCTGGGCCTGAACGATGCGACGGTCGCGGGTCTCGCCGAGATCTCGGGTGACGCGCGGTTCGCTTGGGACAGCTATCGCCGCTTCATCCAGATGTATTCCGACGTCGTGCTCGAACTCGACCATGGCCGGTTCGAGGAAGCGCTGGAGATCGCCAAGGAGGATCGTGGGTACTTCCTCGACACCGAGATGACTGCCGATGACTGGCGCAAGCTGGTCGAAGAGTACAAGGCGATCGTCGTTGAGCTGTGGGGCAAGCCGTTCCCGCAGGACGTGCACGATCAGCTATGGGGCGCGATTGGCGCGGTGTTCGGATCGTGGCAGTCAGAGCGCGCGAAGGTGTATCGTCGCCTCAACGACATTCCCGGCGAATGGGGCACGGCGGTCAATGTCCAGGCGATGGTGTTCGGCAATATGGGCGATACGTCGGCCACCGGCGTCGCCTTCACCCGCGATCCCGCGACCGGCGAGAACGCCTATTATGGCGAGTTCCTGATCAACGCGCAGGGCGAGGATGTCGTCGCGGGCATCCGCACCCCGCAATATCTGACGCGGGCGGCGCGCGAGCGGGCAGGGGCCAAGCCGCTGTCGATGGAAGAGGCGATGCCCGAGGCCTATGCCGAGCTGGCGCGCGTGTTCGACCAGCTCGAACGCCATTATCGCGACATGCAGGACATCGAGTTCACGGTCGAGCGCGGGAAGCTGTGGATGCTCCAGACCCGCTCGGGCAAACGTACCGCCAAGGCGGCGCTCAAGATCGCGATCGACATGGCCAATGAAGGGCTGATCACGCGCGACGAGGCGATCCTGCGCGTCGATCCGTCGGCGCTCGACCAGCTGCTCCACCCGACGCTCGATCCCAGCGCGCCGCGCGATGTGCTGACCAAGGGGCTTCCGGCCTCGCCCGGCGCGGCGTCGGGCATCGCGGTGTTCGACAGCGATACCGCCGAAAAGCGCGCCGCCAATGGCGAATCGGTGATCCTGGTACGCGTCGAGACCAGCCCCGAGGATATTCACGGGATGCACGCGGCCAAGGGCATCCTGACCGCGCGTGGCGGCATGACCAGCCACGCGGCGGTGGTTGCGCGCGGCATGGGTCGCCCCTGCGTCTCTGGCGCGGGCACGCTGTCGATCAAGGCGTCCGAAGGCGTCATGCGCATCGGCACGCGCGAAGTGCGCGCGGGTGAGGTGCTGACGATCGACGGTTCGACCGGCGAAGTCATGCTGGGCGCGGTCCCGACGATCCAGCCCGAGCTGGCCGGCGATTTCGGCACGCTGATGGTCTGGGCCGACGAAGTGCGTCGCCTGAAGGTCCGTACCAACGCCGAAACCCCGCTCGACTGCCGCACCGCGCGCGAGTTCGGTGCCGAGGGCATCGGCCTGTGCCGCACCGAACACATGTTCTTCGACGCC
>JBHYGP010000399.1:1133-2725 GCA_051858935.1 Sphingomonas sp. | reverse complement strand
CGTTCAGGCGTACGCTGCGGCTCTGCGCGCGCTGCGCCACCGGGGCTGCCGTCTGGACAACCTCTTCGGTGCCCCCGGCCAGCGCCGCGATCAGCAGATCCTCTTCGGTGTCGTCCAGCGCCGCACCCGCATCGATCGCCTCGACGATCTCGCCGATCCGGTCGACCACGCCCAGCACTGCATTGACCAATGCGCGATCGGGCACGCGCTCGCCCGCGCGGACATCGGCCAGCACATCCTCGGCGGCGTGGCTGAGCCGCGCGAGCCGCGGCAGATCGAGGAACCCGCAGCTGCCCTTGACCGTGTGAACGAAGCGGAAAATGGCATCGAGCCGCTCGCGGTCATGCGGCTGCGCCTCCCAGGCGACGATCTCGCCCGACAGTGCCTCCAGCGTCTCGCGCGTCTCGGCAATGAATTCTTGTAACAGATCGTCCACGGACCGCCCCCACACGTCCCTGCGGTCATGGCATCGGGACGGTTAACAGGTGGTTAGGAGGCGGGTCAGTCGGGGCGATGAAAATCGGGGAAGAACGAAAAGTATAATACGCATACGAAACGAAAATACCGGTTCCAGACCAAAGTAAACCTGTAGATTCCCGGAATATCATTCCGTAACGACTTTCGATTACCCAAAATGAGATCGACAGGTTCCGTGGCAGTCATGGCTCGGCCTATTGATGTGCCGGGGGGTAGGATGCCAGCACGACTTGACGTAATGCGACTGAATTGCAGGCTCGTCACCCGCGTCGTCGCCGAAGAAATCTTTGCCGCGACACTCGACCTAGGATCACGTCTTCCGCCCGAACTGTCGCGTGCCCGCATGGTTTGTGTGCCGGTCCTGATTTCCGTCACGCGCGACCTGATCGACCGTGAGATGCGCGGGCTTCCGGTGACGCGCGGCCCGTCGATCAATGCCATTTCCGCATCGCTCGACCTCCCGTTCGAAACCGTGCGGCGCAACGTGCAGAAGATGGCGGAGCTGGGCTGGATCGAGCTTGGCGCGAACGGCGGCGTGTCGTTGCCCGTCCCGATGCAGTCCGACCTTGCCATCTGGTGCGTCGAACTGGGTCGCCGCCTGCGCCGCGCCGCCACGACGATGGAGGCGCTGGGTGCAACCGACCCGGGGTCGCTGGGCGCCGGGACCTGCGACAATAGCTGCATCCTCGGCGCGCTCGACCTGTTCCTGATCATGGCGGGGACGTCCAGGCATTTCGACCTGCGCTTTACCGAACTGCTGCTGATCCACTTCGTCTGCACGACCAGCGTGGTGCATCTGAACAGCCTCCCCGAGGGCAGCGCCCCTTTTGCACGCGCCGACACCGTACCCGCCGAAGCGGTACGCACCTTCATACCCCTGTCCGACCTCGCGCGGATGCTCGGTGTCTCGCGCTCGACCGTCTATCGCATCGTCAGCGACACCGCGCACGCCGACCTGTTCGAACGGCGCGGCAATGGCGTGCGCGGGTCGGGCAAGTTCCTCACCAGCCCAAGCTACATTGAGGCGCTGGAGCTGGTCGCGGGCCGCACCGCCACGCTGTTCTCGCGCGTTGAACGGCACCGCTGCGGCCTTGGCTGCACCGCGCTCGATCATG
>JBHYGP010000399.1:0-1123 GCA_051858935.1 Sphingomonas sp. | reverse complement strand
GTCCTTGGCCGCCCGCGCCCCTGGCGTCAGATTTCGACGCTTTCGGACCGGGCGAAGATCGGTTAATGCCCCGCTCCATGAGCAAGCCCGCAACCCCCAACGCAACCGTCGTCCGCCTGACGACCTGACCTGCGGGCAAGCTGTGCCCGCCGGGGCGCAGCTTCATCGGCACCATCGCTCAATTGGTACCCTGAATCGGCGTCTCTTCCCTTTGAAGGACAAGACCGATGACCCAATTCTCCATCCACCAGACGCACCACGCGCCGCTCAAACTGTGGGACAGCGCCGGACCGTTCGAGGCCGGCGCGATGCAGCAGCTGCGCAACGTCGCCTCGCTCCCGTTCATCTTCCGCCATGTCGCGGGGATGCCCGATGTCCATTGGGGCATGGGCGCGACGGTCGGTTCGGTGATCGCCACCCAGCGCGCGATCGTGCCGGCTGCGGTTGGCGTGGACATTGGTTGCGGGATGATGGCGGTGCGCACCTCGCTCACCGCCAGCCAGCTGCCCGACAGCCTCGCCGCGCTGCGTGCCGAGATCGAGCGCGCCGTGCCCAAGGGGATGGAGTCGAGCCAGTCGGCCAACCATACCAAGGGTGGCTGGTCGATCACCCCGAACAGCGTATCGCGCACCTGGTACGACCGGTTCGAGGACCGCTGGCGCAAGATCGTGGCGAAGAACCCCAAGGTCGACGGCAAGACCAGCGATCAGCTCGCCTCGATGGGCGGGGGAAATCACTTTATCGAGGTGTGCCTCGATGAAGAACAGCGCGTGTGGGTGATGCTTCACTCGGGCTCGCGCGGCACGGGGAACCGGATCGGCACCTACTTCATCAACGCAGCCAAGGAGGCGATCGTGAAGGAGACGCTCGATTTCCATCTGGTCGACAAGGATCTGGCGTTCCTGACCGAGGGGTCGCAGCTGTTCGATGACTATATCGAGGCGATGCACTTCGCGCAGGATTACGCGATGGCGAACCGCGAGCTGATGATGGTCCGCGTGCTGGAGGCGCTGCGCAAGCACGCCCCGGGCTTCAAGACCGACAAGGCCGCGATCAACTGTCACCACAATTATGCGACCCGGGAAGTGCATTTCGGCGAGCAGGTGTGGGTGACCCGCAAGGG
>JBHYGP010000398.1:2112-2726 GCA_051858935.1 Sphingomonas sp. | reverse complement strand
CATGACCACATCGTGCAGGACGAACACGTGGTGCGGCGAATAGCAGTAGAACACCAGCGGTTGCGCCAGGGCGACGCTTGCGTCGACCGCCGCCATTGCCATGTCTTCCGGCGCTTGCAGCAGTTGCATGGTCTGGTCATAGCCGGCACTTCTGGCCCTGACCCGCTCCACCTGGGTCGAGAACCAGGAGGCATCGCCGATCCAGAGTTCGCCCCTGCCGTCGTCGTCGCTATCGAAGGCGGCGGCGATATCGGGGTTGGTGAGGTCCGAGACGGCCTTGATGCCGGTTTGATCCACGGCCGCCCGCGTGGCGCAAATGCCTTGCTTGCCGGTGACCGAGCGTGTGCTGACGGTCACGGCAGCCCCAGCCCGACTGACAGCGGCATCGAGGTTTGGCGACCATAATTCGGGGTAGACGTCTATGTCGCCCCGGGCGATCGAGGTCAGCAGGCCGACGGAGCCCCGTTCGACATAGACAGGCGTGACCCCGGTCCGCTCGGCCAGTACTTGACCGATGACATAGGCGCTGACCTTGGCGGACGGCCAGGCGGTGATGCCGACCACGATCTCCTGGGCGGCTGCCACCCCGGTCGAGCAGGTGATGAGCGCCATCA
>JBHYGP010000398.1:0-2102 GCA_051858935.1 Sphingomonas sp. | reverse complement strand
CACAAGAGCGCCTATGCGCCCTCCGACCGATGATCGCAGGCACCGGTGCGGTTGGTCCGCGTTGCTCATGGCGGCCCCGTTTCGGGGGCGACGGCCTATCGAAATGCACACCGACAACTGCCCACCCGCCCAACGCTAGCCACACCACAGGCGCCACCGCGACCTTGGCGGGGAAAGGTGGAAGCAGCGCCGCATCCTTCGTCGAACGCTACTGTCCGTTGCGAGCGGAAGAGAATAGCCGTCCGTCCCAATCCTGTGCTGTCGGTCCAAGGCGTGAGTCAGCATCGGCAAGCTCCCCCTGCCGCAGGCGTAGTTCGGCCAGATCCGGACCCATGAGACAAAGCGCACACGCGGCCGAGAGCGGCCCAATGCTGCGACGTCAGGGCCGTGAGATGGTCGCGTGTCAGGCTAGCGCGGCGAAGATTTCGGCCAGGCTGGAGATAGCGCCCGCCGATCCCTGGTGCGGGCTGAGCGCGGGAACTCGCTCGGAGCGGGCCTCGGTGGGGCTGTAGCCAAACTGATGTTTGAACGCCCGGCTGAACTCGGAAGGGTCGTCGAAGCCCAGCTCGCGTGCAATGGCGTAGACTGGCCGGGTGTCGCCTGGCGTCGACAATGCCCGGTGCGCATCGAGCAGCCGGGCCGAGCGGATGTATCGCGCCACTCCGATCGGGTTGCCGACGGCCCTAGGAAACGGCTCTGATGACTTCGGCCAGATTGGATGCCGCACCGGCCTGCGGCTTGTGCGGGTGCGGCGCCGGAACCCACTCGGAGCGCGCTTCGGAGGGGCTGTAACCGAACTGGTGCTTGAAGGCCCGGCTGAACTCGGAAGGGTCATCGAAGCCCCGCTCGCGCGCGATCGCGTAGACCGGCCGGGTATCGCTCGCCGTTGACAGCGCGCGGTGCGCATCCAGCAGCCGCGCCGATCGAATATATCGCGCCACCCCGCCCAGAGGTTCAAACAGGCGGTACAGCGAGCTTCGCGACATCCCCAGATAGCGGCAGAGTTCCCTCGTATCGAGGCGCGGCTGAAGCAGGTTGTCACGGATGAACTGCTTTGCCCGCTCTATTTGCGTCGCCTGGATGGCGGGCATGGCCTGCTCCATCGCACTTCGGCTGGGAGCCGCACCGGCGACGATCATATTGCGGGTGGCGTCGACCAACATGGGCAGTTGGTCCACATCCAGCAGTGGCAACTGCCGGTACAGCGATCGCAGATAATCTACCAGCAACCTGCCAGGACCAGCCGGAAGGTTGGTTCCATGCAACCGATCGAGTTCTGATGCGTGGGGATGGCAGAGGTCGCGCGGAACGACGAGAAACAAGACATCGATATCGCTATTGGAGCCGCGGTCATCCCGGTGCAGCGCCCGAACCTGACAACCACCGGCTCCCGCCACGGCGGCCCCTCCATCAGCAACGATGGTGCCGCTCGAGGGCGCGCATAAGGTCCAATGATCGAACCCATCGGCCCGAAGCAAACGATCATCGCGCGCGAAAATACTCGCCTGCGCCGTCGCGCGGGCCAGCACCAGGGAGCCCAGGTTCCAGGCGGTGATCCGACCCAGAAAGCCCAGTTCTCGTGGGCGTCGAGGCTCAATCGACAGAAATGGCACAATCGATTGCCACGCTTCCGCCTGCAGGTTCGACGCAATATCCGCCGTCGTAAAGGCGTGCCGCGGAACATGCGCCGTGAGATTCGTGATCGCCTGGTTCATTGCTGCACTCTTGCCGCACAAGTAGTATTCAGCGATTGCAGAATGCACGAGCGGCGAGCCGACGGCAAGTGAGCGCGTGTTCGCCGGCTTTATCTACATTTTCGAATGTACACTTTCGCACAATCGCATGTGATCTATTTAATTGTTGTGGTTCGTTCGCCGTGCAACGGAACGACCTAGCATTATCGAGAACCGCGAGCGCCCGGATGTGCATGGAACCCCGCCTGTTGACGGTGGATCCCATTCTTCGTTCGTTTCCCGGAGCCGCGGTGGCTGTTACCGGACTAGTTGAGCAGGTCGGTCCCGTTGCTTGGGGCCGGAGGTTGCTGCCTGGTGTTCAGAGCGGGCCTTACGCCGATAGCCCCGGCGTTGACGCCAAGCTTGATC
>JBHYGP010000397.1:0-2730 GCA_051858935.1 Sphingomonas sp. | reverse complement strand
GCGGGCCAGCACGGCGTCGAGCTTGCCACCGGCGACTATGTCGTCGAGCCGCTGACGCTGGCCAATTACGGCAACCTCGACTTGCGCCGCGACAGCCGCCCGGATTCGGAGCGGACCAGCTTCATCATCAAGGTGAAGCTGGAGCCCGGCATGGACGCCCGCGCCGCGCTCGACCGCATTGCGAAGTTTATCAAGGCGGTGCCGCCAACCGGCCGCGCGCAGATCGAAAAGAGCGGCGACATGACGCTGTCGGTGCTCAACCCCGACCAGTATCGCACCAGGATCATCGAGATGATCGCTGCGGACGCCGCGACGACGGCGGCGCGCTTCGGGGCTGATTATGGGGTTGAGGTGCGTGGGTTGGACCGGCCGGTCGAATGGTCGCGGGCGAGCCTGACCGAGGTGTTTTTGTATCTGCCGGCGGCGTATGTGATCCGGCCGAAGGAGTAGGCTCGCCGCCCGCTTGCGGGAGGGGCGTCACCAATCTCCCCTCCCGCTTGCGGGAGGGGCTGGGGGAGGGCCTGTCACAGTCACGGACGGCCCGTTTGAACAGGCCCTCCCCTAGCCCCTCCCGCAAGCGGGAGGGGGACTTGCAGCCCTCACCCCTCGCGCATCCGCATCAGCCCTTCCTGCGCCACGCTTGCCACCAGCCGTCCGTCGCGGCTGTAGATGCGGCCGCGATTGAACCCGCGCGCATGGCCGGCCCAAGGGCTGTCGGTGGTGTAGAGCAGCCAGTCGTCGGCGCGCAGCGGCTCGTGCAGCCACACGGCATGGTCGAGGCTGGCGCTCTGCAACCCGCGGGTCATCCAGTTGACGCCGTGCGGCATCGTCGCGGTGCCGAGCAGCATCATGTCGCTCGCGTATGAGAGCACCGCGCGGTGCAGCGCGGGATCGTCGGGCAGGGCGGCGGCGGTGCGGAACCAGCTATGCTGCACCGGCTCGCGCTTCTCCGGCTTGAACCAGTTGCGTGGGGAGCAGGGCCGAATTTCGATCGGGCGCGGGCGGAGGAAGAAGGGGCGAAACTTCTCCGGCACATGGTCGCGGATTTCCTCGCGCAGCTCGACTTCGGAGCGCAGGTCGTCCGGTCCGGGCACGTCGGGCATGTCGCTTTGGTGGGCAAGGCCAGCCTCGGCGCGCTGGAACGACGCGATCATGTTGAGAATCGGCACGCCCTGTTGCAACGCGATCACGCGGCGGTTGGCGAAGCTGCCCCCGTCATAGTCGCGCACGACGCGATAGATGATCGGGAAATCCTCATTGCCCGGGCGCATGAAATAGGCGTGGAGCGAGTGCGCGTCCTTGCCCTCGACCGATCGCTGTGCGGCCTGAAGCGCCTGGGCGATCACCTGCCCGCCGAACACGCGCCCGACCCCGCCGGGCTGGCGCGCGCCGCGATACAGGTCGACGTCGATGGTTTCGACGTCGAGGAGGGTGACGAGTTGGGTCACCTGCTCGGCGGCGGTTTCGGCGCGTTGTTCGGTCATCGATACTCCTCGGTGGGTTCCCGTGCTCCTGCGCAGGCAGGAGCCCAGAGCCACGAGCGACTGGCGTTGAGACTCTAGGCTCCCGCCTTCGCAGGAGCACAGGCTAGGTCAATATCCCGTCGCTTCGGCCAGCGCATTAGCGTGAAAGTTCGTATCCCCGAACAGCTCGGCCAGCACGCGCCCGCGCTTCATGTAGAAGCCGATATCATATTCGTCGGTCATGCCGATGCCGCCATGCATCTGCACGCCTTCCTGCACCGCCAGCGTCGAGGCCATGCCGGCCATCGCCTTGGCGACTGCCACCGCCTCATCCGCCCTGGCGTCGCCGGCATCGAGCAACTGCTGTGCCTTGAGCACCGCCCGCGGGCGACTTCGAGCTCCGAATAGAGGTGCGCCGCGCGATGCTGGAGCGCCTGGAAGCTGCCGATGAGCACGCCGAACTGCTTGCGTTCCTTGAGATACTGGACCGTCATGTCCATCGCGCCGCCGCCGACGCCGAGCATCTCCGCCGCCGCACCCGTACGGCCCGCGCCGAGCAGTGCGTTCAGCACCGTGCGCCCGCCATCGACTTCTCCGATCACCGCATCGGCATCGACCTCGACCCCGTCGAACGTCATGCGCGCGGCGAGGCTGGCATCGGCCAGCCGCTGCGGGTCGGCGGTCAGGTTCGCCGCGTCCGTGGGCACCGCGAACAGCGTGACGCCATCGGCATCCTCGGGTGACCCGGCGGTGCGCGTGGCGACGATCAGCAGGTCGGCGACATGGCCATGCGCGACGAATTGCTTGGCGCCGGTCAGCTTGAAGCCATTGCCCGAGCGTTCGGCCTTCATGCCGATCGCGTCGCCATGCTTGGCGCGCTCGTCTATCGCGAGTGCCGCGACGGTTTCGCCCGACAATATGCCGGGGAACCAGCGTTCGCGCTGCGCGGTGCCGTTGAGCGCCGCGACCGCCGCGACTGCGGTGGTGAGGAAGGGGGAGGGGGACAGGTTGCGCCCGATCTCCTCCAGCACCACCCCCGCCTCGACATGGCCGAGGCCGAGCCCGCCGTCGCTTTCGGGGATCAGGATGCCGGTGAAGCCCATCTCGGCGAACTGCTTCCACAGGTCGCGTGAAAAGCCGGTCGCGTCGTTGGCATCACGCAGTGCGCGCATGTGGCTGACCGGCGCGGCTTCGGCCACGAATTGCTGGGCGCTTTCGCGGAGCATGGTTTGTTCGTCGTTGAGGTAGAGTGGCATCGAAATCTCCG
>JBHYGP010000396.1:1861-2740 GCA_051858935.1 Sphingomonas sp. | reverse complement strand
CGGCCACCCAGCGCTAGCATCCTATGGGTGGCCGGGTGGGGGAGCGGGCCGGTGCCGTCTACTCAAACAAAAGATCGCCCATGATCCTTGTCATCGACAATTACGACAGCTTCACCTGGAACCTGGTCCATTATCTGATGGAGCTGGGCGCGGAGGTGAAGGTGGTGCGCAACGACGCGCTGACCGCGCAGGAGGCGATTGCCAGCAATGCGCAGGCGTTTCTACTGTCCCCCGGCCCGTGCACCCCGAACGAAGCGGGGATCAGCCTCGATCTCGTCGCTGCCTGTGCGGATGCGGGCAAGCCGCTGCTCGGCGTGTGCCTGGGGCACCAGTCGATCGGCCAGCATTTCGGCGGCAAGGTGGTGCGCGGCGGGTTGATGCACGGCAAGACCTCGCCGGTCAGCCATGACGGCACCGGCCTGTTCGAAGGGCTGCCCAGCCCCTTCACCGCCACCCGCTACCACTCGCTGATCGTCACCGACATTCCCGATGCTTTAGTGGTCAACGCCACCGCATCGGACGGCAGTGTCATGGCGTTCCGCCACCGCGAGTTGCCGATCCATTCGGTCCAGTTTCACCCCGAAAGCATCGCCACCGAACATGGCCATGCGATGCTCGCGAATTTCCTGAAGATCGCGGGGATGGAAGCGCGGGCGCTGGCGTAAATTCAGGGGCTGCGGTCAATATCGGATTAACCCATTTGGGGTAGCAATTTGCGGACCTCTCCACTCTCCGGCCTTGCCCGTTCGGGCGAGCCCCAAAGGGACATCATGGGCGAACCCGCCATCCACGACTCTCTCACCCCCCGAATGCCGCGCCAGCAGGTGCTGCTGGGTGCGGAGATTTGCGGCTTTGGCGGCGGCGAACCGAGCAAGCATC
>JBHYGP010000396.1:0-1851 GCA_051858935.1 Sphingomonas sp. | reverse complement strand
CGCGTCAAGGATCTGTCGGCGTCGGGCGCGCGGATCGATCGCGCTGGTGCGTTGAAGCAGGGCGCGACGGTGCTGGTGTCGGTCGGCGTGCTGAAAGCGGTCGGCGCTACGGTAATCTGGGTCAGGGAGGATCTGGCCGGGCTGCGTTTTGCTGAAACAATCGACCCCGATGCGGCGCGTTCGAAGGCGATCATCGCTCCGCCCAAGCCGCGCCCCGCGGCCACACTCGACCGCGGCGCGAGCGCCGGCTGGGTCGCGGATCGCAACAGCCCCTATCGCCGCTGAGCGCCTGCGCTCCGGCTTGCCCTGCCGATAACAGGAATTGCTCGACTCGCGCCGCGCACGCCGGAATAGAGGCGGCGTGACCAGTTTCAGCATCCTTCCCGACCCCGCCAGCCCGCTCGCCCGCGAAAGCGCCGCGCAGGCATTCGCCGACATCCTCGACGGCCGCGCCGCCGAGGCCGAGATCGAGGCGTTCCTGATCGCTTTGTCCGATCGCGGCGAAACCAGCATCGAGATCGCCGAAGCCGCGCGGGCGATGCGCGCACGCGTGATCCCGGTCAGCGCGCCGGCCAATGCGATCGACGTCTGCGGCACCGGCGGCGACGGGCATCACACGCTCAACGTGTCGACTGCAGTCGCGATCGTCGTCGCGGCGGCGGGGGTGCCGGTCGCCAAGCATGGCAACCGCGCCGCCAGCTCAAAATCGGGCGCGGCGGACACGCTGGAGGCGCTCGGCCTCGACCTCGACCGCGCTGCCGCCAATGCCGAAGCGCACCTCAACGACCTAGGCATCGCCTTCCTGTTCGCGGCGAAGCACCACCCGGCGATGGCGCGCGTCGCCCCGATCCGCAAGCGCATCGGGCGGCGCACGATCTTCAACCTGATGGGGCCGCTCGCCAATCCGGCCGGGGTGCAGCGCCAGCTGATCGGCATCGCCCGCCCCGATTACGCGCCGATCTATGCGCAGGCGCTGGAGCAATTGGGCGTCAAGGGCGCGGCAATCGTCGCGGGCGAAGAGGGGCTGGACGAACTGTCGCCCGAAGGGGGCTCGCTGGTGGTCAGCATCGGCGATATCAGCCTGCCCGCGCGCGTGACCCCCGCCGATGCCGGCCTGTCCGCCCACCCGCTTAGTGCCCTGCGCGGCGGCGACGCGCAGGAGAATGCCGCAGCGCTGCGCCGCCTGCTCGATGGCGAGCGCGGCGCCTATCGCGACGCGGTGCTGCTCAACGCCGCCGCCGCCCTGGTCGTCGCGGGTGAGGCAATCGACCTGCGCGAGGGCGCGGAGGAAGCGGCGGAGATCATCGACAAGGGGCTTGCCAAAGCACTGCTCGACTGCTGGATCGCCGCCGCATGAGCACGATGCTTGACGAGATCATCGCGGTGAAGCGCGGCGAAGTGGCCGACCGCAAGGCCACGACGTCGCTGGCCGATCTGCAGGCGCTGGCGATGGCGCAAACCCCGCCGCGCGGCTTTCGCGCCGCACTGGATGCCAGGGCCGCGAGCGGATACGGCCTGATCGCCGAGATCAAGAAAGCCTCGCCCTCCAAGGGCCTGATCCGCGCCCATTTCGATCCCCCCGCCCATGCCCGCGCCTATGCCGCCGGCGGCGCGGCGTGCCTGTCGGTACTGACCGATGCGCCGTTCTTTCAGGGGCATGAGGACTATCTGCTCGCCGCGCGCGCCGCCTGCAGCCTGCCGGTGATCCGCAAGGATTTCATGATCGACCCGTGGCAGGTGCTGGAGGCGCGCAGCATCGGCGCCGACGCGATCCTGATCATCGTCGCCGCACTCGAAGATGCGCAGATGGCGGAGATCGAGGATGCGGCGATCGGCCTTGGCATGGACGTG
>JBHYGP010000395.1:0-2745 GCA_051858935.1 Sphingomonas sp. | reverse complement strand
GGCTGCCAGCCAGCAGGGCAACATGTTCATCGGCTTCGCGGCTGCCGAGCTTCTCGGCCTGCTCGCGTTCGTCGTGGCGGTGCTGCTGATCTTCGTCGCCTGAAGTCTCTCCCGCCCTGCGCGTCGCGCGGGGCGGACTTGAGGACGGACCGCGAGAGGACGGACCAATGCCCCAGATCGAACAAGTCGCGGCGACCTATGCGTCGCAGATCTTCTGGCTGCTGCTGACCTTCGGGCTCACTTTCGTGATCGTCGGCCTGGGTATCTTGCCCAAGGTTTCCGGCACGATGGATGCGCGCGACAAATCGGTTGCGGACGACCTTGCCGCTGCGGAAGCGGCGCGCTCGGCGGCCGATCAGGCCGAAGAGACCTGGCGCGCACAGGAAAATGCTGCGCGTGAAGCCGCGCGCAAGCGCCTCGCTGAGGCACGTGCGCAGGGGCAGGCCCAGACCGACGCCGCGCTGGCATCGGCCAATGCCGAGATCGAGGGTCGCGTCACTGCGGCCGAAGCGCGCATCGCAGCGGCCAGTGCTGCCGCAGCGGGCGAAATCGAATCGGTCGCGACCGATGCCGCGCGTGACATCGTGGCGCGCCTGTCGGGCGTGAACGTCACAGCGGCGGAAGCCGGCAAGGCAGTGAAGGCAGCACTCAATGGCTGAGGCAGCACAAGTGACGGCGAGCACCGCCACCGATCCGGTCGCGGAGAATCTCAGCGACGCGGCCAAGGGCGAAGGCATGGGCCTTCCCCATGCCGGCAGCGGCACCGAGGCCGACGGCACGGTGCATCACGCGGCTCCGGCGGTGTTCGGCATCGACGCGACGATGTGGGTCGGCCTGGCGATGCTGGCGCTGATCCTCGTCGTGGTGTGGAAGAAGGTGCCGTCGGCGATCGGCGGCATGCTCGACAAGCAGATCGCCGCAATCCGCACGCGTCTGGACGAAGCCAACCAGCTTCGCGCCGAAGCCGAAGCGCTGCGCGAGGAATATGCGCGCAAGCTCGCCAATGTCGAGCAAGAGGCGGCCGCCATGGTCGCCCATGCCGATGAGGAGGCACAGGCGCTGCTGGTCAAGGCCAAGGCCGATGCCGAAGACCTGATCCGCCGCCGCACCAGGATGGCGGAGGACAAGATCGCCGCTGCCGAACGCGCCGCGCTCGATCAGGTGCGCGCCACGGCCGCCGAAGCCGCGACCAAGGCCGCCGGTGCGATCATCGCGCAAAAGCACGATGCCAGCGCCGACAAGGCACTGGTCAACCAAACGATCGCAGGCCTCTCCCGCCTCAACTGAGCGGCAGGTTCCGAACAAGAAAAAGGGGCGTCGGTCGAAAGACCGGCGCCCCTTTTCTTTGTGTCGTCACCCCGGCCCCCGTGCCGGGGTCCACTGTGCCGCAAGCGCGGCGCAAGAGGCTCGCACTTCGCGGGCGCGTCGGAGTGGACCCCGGAACAAGTCCGGGGTGACGAGGCTGGCTGCTTCTCCCGGAAGCCAATCGCCGCCTCACGCGTTGCCTCGCCATGACCGAAGACACCTCCTCCCGCTCCGACCTCGCCGAAGACCGCACGGATCTCGCCGAGGATCGCACCCTGCTCGCTAATGAGCGGACCTTCAGCGGCTGGGCGCGCACCGCGCTCGCGACGATCGGCATTGGCCTTGGCTTTCACGTCCTGTTCGGCGCGCTCGAACCGGCGTGGCTGCCAAAGGCGATCGCGACATTGTTCATCGCGCTTGGCGTCGCGATCATCTGGATGGCGCAGCGGCGGGCGTGCGCGATCCAGAGCCGGCTGTCCGCGCACAATATCCGCACGCTGCGGTCGCTCAACCTCCGGCTGATCGCGTGGGTCTATACGCTCGGCGCGCTCGCGCTGACGGTCGCGCTCTGGCTCATCAATGGCGATGCTATTTCTTGAGCAAATCCAGCACCGCCACCGTCATCGCCGTGGTCCCCAGCGTCACCGCCGGCTTCGCCTCGACCTTGAAGAACGGCGAATGGTGCGCGGGCAGCGTCTTCTCGCCGCGCTTGGCCGCGTCCAGCTCGGCCTGCGGCGTCCCGCCCACCACGAAATAGGCCCCCGGCACGCCATGTTTCTGCTCGATGAAATAGGCGAAATCCTCCGCTCCCATGCTCTCGCGCGGCTCGGTCTTGAGGATGTCGGCCCCGAACGCCTTGGTGAACGCCCCGCGCACGCGCCCGGTCAGCGCCGGGTCGTTGAGCGTCACCGGCGTCGACTCAAAGCCAACCCGCACCACCGGCAGCTTGTCCTCCGGCAGTCCGTTCATCCGCCCCACATTCGCCGCGATCCGCTTGATCCCGTCGAGCAGCTTCTTGCGCGTGCCCTCATCGTCGCTGCGCACGGTCAGCTGCAACTCTGCCTTGTCGCTGATGATGTTGTGCTTGAACCCCGAATGGAACGACCCGACCGTCACCACGCCGGGCTTCAACGGCGCGATCTCGCGGCTGACCAGCGTTTGCAGCGCCATCACGATCTGCGACCCCATCACGATCGGATCCTTGCCCATATGCGGCGCGGCGCCGTGCGTGCCGATGCCGTGGATCGTGATGTCGACGCTGTCCGACGAGGATGAGCTGATTCCCGGCTCCAGCCCGATCTTGCCGGTCGGGAAGCCGGAAGTGACATGGAATGCCACCGCATAATCGGGCTTGGGGAAGCGGGTATAGAGCCCGTCCTCCATCATCTTGCGCGCCCCGCCGATCCGCTCCTCCGCCGGCTGCACGACGAACACGACGGT
>JBHYGP010000394.1:0-2799 GCA_051858935.1 Sphingomonas sp. | reverse complement strand
GCGTCTTCAACCGCGCGAGATTTTCCTTGGCACGCTCGACCGCGCCCTTTTGCACCATCGCTTCGCCCTGACCGCGCAATGCGGCCTGGTCGTTAGGTTCGAGCGTCAGCGCCTCGCGGTAGAAGCGGATCGCCTTGCCCGGGAGGCCCTGCGCGCGGGCGATCTCGGCCAGCACCAGATAGGCGGCGCGGTTGCGCGGATCGACCGCAAGCGCGCTTTCGATCAGGCCATTGGCGGTGTCGAGATCACCGGCGGCACGCGCCGCCTTCCCCTTGTCGAGCAACGCGACCGACCGTGCGTCGATCTGGTCGTCGGCGCGCTGGGCGTTGAGCGACGTCGAAACGCTGAGCAGCGCGAGCGCTGCGGCGGCCGACACGAGCGAGATACGCATGACAGTCTCCGAATTTGGAAGCGACAGGGCTATCACGCGCGCACCAGCCGCGCGACAAAAAACCCGTCGGTCGCATCGCGGAGCGGGGTGAGGCGCATGCCCGGTCCATGCGGCGTGCCGAGCGGGAGCGCAAGCGGCTCTGCACGGAACGCCGGATTGCGGGCCAGGAAGGCCGTCACCTGATCCGCCCCCTCGGCATCGAGCAGCGAGCAGACGATATGGATCAGCGCGCCGCCGGGGCGGACCAGCGCGGCACCGACATCGAGCAGGCGCGCCTGCGTCTCCACCAGCCGGGCGAGCCGCGTGGGGGTGAGGCGCCAGCGCGCCTCCGGGTTGCGGCGCCAGGTGCCGGTGCCGGAGCACGGCGCGTCGATCAGCACCACGTCCGCGCTCTCGGCGCAGTCGGCCAGCGCCTCGGCCTCGCGGTTCGGGTTGAGCAGGCGGGTCTCGACGATCTCTACGCCGGCGCGCGCCGCACGCGGGGCGAGGCGCGAGAGGCGCGCGCGGTCGCTGTCGGTGGCGAGGATCGTCCCCTGCCCGGCCATCGCGGCGGCGAGCGCGAGCGTCTTGCCCCCGCCACCGGCGCACAGATCGACCACGCGCATTCCCGGCGCGGCGGCAGCGGCGAGGGTCACCGCCTGGCTGCCGGCATCCTGCACCTCGAACCAGCCCGCGTCATAGGCGTCGCTCTTGTCCACCTGCGTATCGGCGGACAGGCGCAGCGCGAGATCGAGGCCGGGGATCGGCGTGGAATCGGGGAAGGCGGTGACGAGCTGGTCGCGGGTCGCCTTGAGCGGGTTGACGCGCAGGTCGAGCGGGGCGCGGTCGAGTAACGCCACTGCCTGATCGCCGTCCACGCCCGAGGCGGCGAGCGCGTCGATCAGCCAGACGGGGGCGACGCCCGGGGTTGCGGCGGGCTCTCCGGGCGTGATCGGCGCGGGGCCGTAAGACGAGCCGTCGAAGGTCGCAGCCAGATCGGGGTCGCGCGCGGCCAGCGCCAGCAGCGCCGCACGCCCGCTCACCGGCACTGCGCCGCACAGGCGGATCGCGTCATAGACGAGCGCGCGGATCGCACGGCGGTCTTTCGACCCGGCATAACGTCGCGCGGCGAGTTCGCGCGCGATCAGCACGTCCCCCGACGCCCCGCCCTCACGCGCGGCGGTGAGGATCGTGTCGAGCAGTTCGATGGCAGTCCGGGTGCGCGCGGCGGGGGTCATCGCGCTCCCTTAGGGGATCGACAAGGGTTCGGCGAGGGCTTGGGGAAAGGCGCGGATGATCGCAGGCGCGAGCTTTGCGGCGAGCGCCGAAGGGGTGTCGGCGCGCGTCCCCGCCGCCTGCGCCGTCAGCGCGCTGCCGCTCCACACGACCTTGTCGTCGGCGCGGGTGACCAAATCGACCTTGAGCGTGGTGACGATGAGGCCGCGCAGCTGGCGCTTGTCGGAGGGGAGCGTGACACTGACCGCACCACCCCAATTACCGAGGCCGCCCGATGCGCCGCGTTCACGCCCGTTCGATGCGACCGCGCCACGCTCGGCGCGGGTCAAGCTGATGCGGGCGATGTAGCGGCCGCGCGCCTGCGCCGGCAGTGCAGTGAAGCGCGCGTCGAGCAGCGCCTGTTCGACCGCATCGGCAAAGGTCTGGCGCACCGCCGCCGGGGTGGCTTCGTCCGCCGCCGCTTCGACCGTCACCGTGCCGGGAGTCAGCGTTGGCGCGTCCTGAACGCCCGAGGTCAGCATCGCCAAAGCTGCAATCCACATCATGTTCGTTCCTTCCGAGAACCTAGCGCACGCGCGTTGAATCGAGTTCATAGTCGATGCGGATTCGCACCCATTCGCCGACCTGATATTGCCCGCGCAGCCGGGGTGGACGCACGCGGAATTGCCAGGCGGCGGCAAGCACTGCGCGCCCGATCTGCGCACCGTCAGGATATTCGTCGAGCAGCGCGCAACTGTCGATGCGATAATCGGCGACGGTGCGACACGCGATCAGCGCCCAGCCGGGCGGACGTGCGGTCGAGAGATAGCCGCGCAACTCGCTGTCATAGGGCTCGCGGAACCAGGACGCGGCATAGAGCGGTTCGCCATTGGGGCCGCGCCCTTCGACGCGGCGTGAATCCCCCGGATCGGGGCCGGGCGCAGGCGGACCGGCGACGCGGCGCGCGGGTGCTGCCGGTCCTGCAGCGGGTCGGCGCGGAATCGCAGCGATATCGGGCATGCGGCTAAGCGGAATGTCGAGCAGCACCGGCGGCTCGGGCGCGGGATCGGCGACCACCGGGTCGGGCGTCGGTGGCGTCTCTGCATCGCGCGGCTGCGGGCGCGCGGTAGGCTGGGCCACCGCTTCTGCGGGGCGTGCGTCGAACGGCGGCTCGGGCGCGGATTCGGGTTCGGGGCTGACGCCGAAGGTTGCCA
>JBHYGP010000393.1:0-2801 GCA_051858935.1 Sphingomonas sp. | reverse complement strand
ACCTCGGCAAAATGCGCCTGCGCTTCCTCGGGCGACATGGTGCGGATCTCGTCATTCTCGGGCGGGATGTCGAGCACGCGGATGCGGGTGCCACCCTTGGGAGGGGCGAGCTTGATGCCCTCCTCATGCGGCTCGCCCGATGCGGCGTCGAGCAGCGCCGGGGTTTGTTGCGTGTTCCAGACTTCGTGGAACATCGGCCCCGACGGCCCGCCGATCTGCTGCACGCGCGGTGCGGCGCCATCCTCCTGGATGATCGCGCGACCGCTCGCGTCATGGCCGGTGACAACGCGGCGAACGGGCTTGGTCATAGTCATGCTCCTTGAGTGACAGGGCTACGGCGCAACAGCGCGACACCCGCGCCGATCGCTGCCGCAGCGGCATAGAAGAGGAAGACGCCCGACAGGCCGCCGAGCACGCCCGACAGCGCAACCGCGACGATCGGTGCGACGAACTGCGCGAGGAAGAACGACCCGGTCCACACGCCCGTCCCGCGCCCGCGCGTCTCAGGCGGAAGGCGACGCAGCACCCAGGCGAGCATCGTCGGGAGCATCAGCCCATTGCCGACCGAGATCACCACGGCGCACGCCGCAGTCAGCGCAAAGCTTGTCGACAGCGCGATCCCGACATAGCCGAGCGCAACCAGCGGCAGGCCGATCGACAGCAAGGTCTCGCCCGACCAGCCCTTGAGCCGCCCGAACAGCATCGATCCGGCCATCACGCCAAGGTTCGCCGCCGCACCCGCCAGCCCGATCGTGGCGGGCGAAGTAACCCCCGTCGCCTCGATCACCGGCCCCAGCTGGACGATCAGCGTGTAGAACAGCATCCCGATGCCAAAGGTGATCGCGACCAGCATCGCGATGCCCTGCGCCTTGCCTGCAGCTGCGGGTGCAGCCGCGGCCGTCTTGGCCGGTTCAAACAGGATCATCGCCGCGGCCAGCGCCACCGGCAACGCCAGCAGATACAGCCAGAACGGCCCGCGCGAGCCCAAAGCCTCGCCCAGCGCGCCGCCCGCCGCGATCAGCACGATCGCGCTGACGCTCGCGGTAGCGATCTGGATCGACACCCAGCGTTCGCGCCTCTCGCCGGCGAAATAATCCCCGACCAACGCGGTGGCGACAGTCATGATGATCGCCTCGGTCACCCCCAGCGCTACGCGCGCAGCGAGGATCATACGCAGATCATCAAGCATCAGCGGCAACAGGCCAAAGCCCGCATAACCGATCAGCGCGGCGATCAGCAGCCGCTTGCGCCCAACCTTGTCCGACAGCCAGCCGGCGAGCGGAGAAAACAGCGCCACGCACAAAGCGGGAATGGTCAGCGCCATCGGCACCAGCGCCGCCGCGCCCGGCACATCGGCAAATTCGCGCAGCAACAGCGGCAGCACCGGCACCAGCGCGATGATCGCCATGGTCGGCATCACCGCGGTGAGCATCAGGATCACGCCATGGCGGGTCGTCGCTTGCTGGGTCATGGCGCGTTCCTCAGATCGGTTGCGCGACGACTTCGAACATCTCGTGCGTCGCCTTGGCGTTATCGACCGGCGGCCCCTTGCCGATCTGCCCCATGCAGATCGCCAGGCTGGAGCGGACGATATAGGCGCAGCGATCGAAGCGGCGGTTGCGATAGGCGGTCAGTGCGGTCTCGACATCGTCGTGCCGCGCCAGTTCCTCGGCCAGCACCAGGCTGTCTTCGATCGCCATGCCCGCGCCCTGCCCCAGATGCGGCGTGGTCGCGTGCACCGCGTCACCGAGCAGCGCGATCCGCCCGCGATGCCAGTCGCCCTCGACCATCATCCCTTCAAGCGGACGATAGACGACGCCATGATCATCGGTAACCAGCTCGGAAAGCTCGCGGATATACGGCGCGCAATTCGCCATCTTCGACCGCATCAACGCCGCCAGCCCCTCACGCGGGTAGCGCGGATTGTCCGGCTCGGGCGTGGTCACATAAATGTACATCAGGTCTTCGGAGATCGGCACCAGCCCGACCCCGGTCGGCCCGTTATACGCCTGCAGCGCGTCGAGATCGGCCGGGCGCGGCAGATTGTAGCGCCACACCGCCTGCCCCGTGAATTGCGGCCCGCCCACGTCCGGGAACAGCATCGCGCGCGTCTGCGAGTAAACACCATCCGCACCGATCACGAGATCGAAGCGGGCGCTCTCGCCATTGGACAGCGTGACATCGACGCCGTCGCCATCGTCTTTCAATTCAGTCGCCGTCACGCCCAGCAGCACCTTCGCGCCGCTGGCGATCGTGCTGTCGCCGAGGATCTTGTGGAGCGCCGGGCGGCCGATCCCCATATTCGCGGGATAACCGTCGACCAGTCGCGGGGTCGGCACGCGCGCCACCTTGACCCCGGTGGGCGTAAAAATCTCGACCGCGTCGAACCCGACGCCCGACGCCACATATTCGTCGATCAGCCCCAGCTGCGACATCGCGCGGATCACGTTCGATTGCTGGATGATGCCGACGCCATAGACCGACCAGTCGGGATCGCGCTCGATCACCGTGACGGTAAAGCCCTTGGCGCGCAGCGCGATGGCGGCGGTCAGGCCGCCAATGCCGCCGCCGATGACGAGAATAGTGCCGGATTTCATGTTCAGTCTCTCAGAAACGGTCGAGGTCGTTGGCGAGGGTGATCGGCCCGGCAAAGCGCGCGCGGACCTCTGCGATATAGCCCTGGGTGCGGACGGGGTCGGGGGTGCCGCCCGCGAAGTGGGTGATGACCACTGCCTTCACCCCGGCGCGCGCGGCGAGATCGCCGACCGCTTCCGGCGTCAGGTGATGAGTGGACAGATGCT
>JBHYGP010000392.1:0-2802 GCA_051858935.1 Sphingomonas sp. | reverse complement strand
AACTCGACTTCTACACGTCCGACAACCGCAGCCGCGGCGGGCGCGACCTGCGCGGCACCAACTGTGCGCCCGGCACGATCGTCGCGGGCGGCGTCAACTACGCCATCCCGACCGGCGGCGTGACCAGCGCCAATGTCGGCAGCCTCGTCGCCGGCACGCGCAACCAGTGCGAATTCCTCGACATCGCACAGGTCATCCCCGATCAGGAACGCTGGAGCGGCGTCGCTGCGATCAGCCAGGAGATCACCGACGGCATCCGCGTCTTCGCCGACGGCTTCTATTCGCGGCGCAGCGGCACCTTGCTGTTCAACCCGACGGCCAACGCCAACGTGCCCAGCACCAACCCCTTCTTCGTTTCCCCGGTCCCCGGCGCGACATCGGTGACGGTGCAGACCAGCTTCCTCGCCGAGACCGGCCCGCTGCCCAACCCCTATTGGGCGAGCACCTGGAATGCGTCGGCCGGCGTCGAGGCGGACCTGTTCGGCGATTTCCAGGGCACGGTCTATTACGCCTATGGCAAGTCGGAGGAAGTCGCCGACCGCCGCCGTTCGGGCATCAATGCCGGGGCGCTCAACGCCGCGCTGGCCGACACCAACCCGGCGACCGCGCTCAATGTGTTTGGCGGGCCGAACAACCCGGCGACGCTGGCCGCGATCACCGACAATTACTTCGTCATCACCGGTCGCACGCGGCTTGAGGTGATCAACGCCCAGATGGACGGATCGCTGTTCGAGATTCCGGGCGGCAATGTCCGCATCGCGGTCGGCGGCGAGCATCGCGTCGAATATACCTATACCGACCTTTTCATCGGTCGCTCGGCGGCGGCGAACCACGTTACCGACGCTGGCAGCCGCAATGTCGACGCGGTGTTCGCCGAGCTGTTCATCCCGATCGTCGGCGCAGGCAATGCCTCACCCGGCCTCGAGCGGCTGTCGCTCAGCATCGCCGGGCGGCATGAAAATTACAGCGATTTCGGCAGCACCACCAATCCCAAGGTCGGCGTGACCTACTCGCCGTGGCAGGGGCTGGTGCTCAAGGGCAGCTATGGCACCTCGTTCCGCGCACCGACCTTTACCGAAGTGTCGACCGTGGGCGGCGGCGCGGGCCTGTATTTCGATACGCTGCCCGGCCCCAGCGGCAACCAGATCGGCATCGGCATCGCCGGCGGCAATCCGGGGCTGCAGCCTGAAAAGGCGACGACCTGGTCGTTCGGCGTCGACGTGGCACCGGTCGCGCTGCCCGGCTTCACCGCATCGGTGAACTATTTCCGCATCGACTATACCGACCAGATCCAGGCGCTGCGCGGCACGCCCGGCCTGCTCACCAATCCGATCTACAGCCAGTTCGTGCAGTTCAACCCCACCCCGGCGCAGATCAGCGCGCTGGTCAATTCGGGCCTGCCGATCAACGCCGCGATCAACCAGTCGCTGGTGACGTTCATCGCCGATGGCCGCCGCCAGAATCTCGGCACCTCGCTGTTCCGGGGTCTCGACTTCACGGCAGCCTATCGCTGGAACTGGGGCGGGGTCGATCTCGATGCGGGGATCCAGGGCACCTATGTCCTCGACTATCTGTTCGAAGCGGTCCCCGGCGCGGGGCTGGTCGACGTGCTCGACACGATCGGCTTCACCCAGAAATTCCGCACCCAGGCCGACATCGGGGCCAAGGTCGGCGGGTTCAAGTCGCGACTGACCTGGAACCACCTCAACGGCTACACCAACACCACCTCGACCGTGGTGCGGGAGGTCAGCAACTACGACACGTTCGACCTGCTGTTGGGTTACGACTTTACCGACCGGATCAACCTGTCGCTCGACGTGCGCAACCTGTTCGACGAGGATCCTCCCTTTGTCGACACCACCAACGGCTTCGACCCGCAGGCGTCGAACCCGATCCCGCGCATGTTCGCGATCACGGCGAACGTGAAGTTCTGATGCCGGCGCTGCTCGCCGCAGCCCTGGCCGGGTGCGCGTCCCTCACGGGCGCGCATCCGGGCGGGGTGACCGTCACCGCGGCGACCGCCATCACCCCCGCGCCCAGCTGGACGCCGCAAACCACCAGCTTCTACCGTGGCGGCCCGGTCAGCGTTCCGCTGTGCCGCGTCGAGGGCGTGATCGAGGGCAATATCGGCTTCGAACTCTGGCTCCCCGCGACATGGAACGGCCGCCTGCTCGGCGCGGGCGTCGGCGGCGACGCGGGCGTCTATAACTATACCGATATGAGCCGCCGGGTGGGCGACGGCTTCGCCACCGTAACCACCGACAGCGGCCATAAATCGACCCAGGCCCGCTGGATGGCCGACCCCAAGGCGCGCGTCGATTACGAACATCGCGCGGTCCATTTGACCGCCGTCGCGGCCAAGGCGCTCGCTGCCAAATTCTATGGCCGCGCGGTGGACAAGAGCTATTTCACCGGCTGCTCGGGTGGCGGGCGTCAGGCGCTTAAGGAAATGCAGAATTATCCCGGCGATTATGACGGCGTGATCGCCGGCGCGCCGGGCCCCTATATGCCGCTGCAATCGGTGCGGATGCTGTGGTTCGCGCTGCAGCAGAAATGGACCCCCGCCGGCGCGCTCAGCGATGCCGACTGGGCGCTCTACGAGAGCAAGGCGACCGCCGCCTGCGACGCGCAGGATGGCGTCACCGACGGGGTGATCTCCAACCCGCTCGCCTGCACGTTCAAGACCGCGACGTTGCTGTGCAAACCCGGCCAGACCGAGGGTTGCCTGACCGCACCCAAGCTCAAGATGCTCGACCTGATCCGCGCGCCGATGCGTGACGAGGCGGGCAGGGCGATGGACGG
>JBHYGP010000391.1:0-2804 GCA_051858935.1 Sphingomonas sp. | reverse complement strand
AGCATTCCCTCGACATGCTGCGCCACGTCCTGACCGCGCTCGGCGGGCGTCGGCGCGCCCCAATCGACCAGCAGCGGCCGGACCCCCTGTCGCGCCAGCCAGCGCAGCAGCGAGCGACGATAGCGCATGTCGAGAATCACCGGCGGATTGATCAGCGACGGGACGAACACCACCGGAATCCCCGTTCCACCATAATCGCGTAGCGTCGCGCGCCCGACTTGCGCGACCACCGGCATCGGGCGGCGTGGGCGGGGCCTGCGTGCCGCCTGATAGGCCGCTAGCCCCGCCATGGCCGCCGCGCGTCGTTCGGGCGATGCTGCGGTCTGTTCGCGCAGCAAGTCGAGAAAGAGTGGCAGGGGGCGTGGCCCGTGTTGCGATGCGGCAATGAAAGATGTTAGGGCCATGTCAAATACCCTTGGGGGCGAGCATGAAAAAGACAGCACAGACGGACGGCCCGGTCATCATCAAGAAATACGCGAACCGACGCCTCTACAATACCGAAAGCTCGTCCTACATCACGCTCGACCATCTCGCCGCGATGACGCGCGAGGGGCGCGATTTCAAGGTCGTCGATGCCAAGACCGACGAAGACATCACGCACAATGTGCTGACCCAGATCATCATGGAAGAGGAAGCGCGCGGCCAGACGCTGTTGCCGGTCAACTTCCTGCGCCAGTTGATCGCGCTCTATGGCGATTCGATGCAGGCGATGGTGCCGGGCTATCTCGAAGCGTCGATGGACAGCTTCCGCCGCAATCAGGAGCAGTTCAAGTCGGCGGTCGAGGGCGCGTTCGCCAACTCACCCTTTGCCGAGATCGCCAAGCGCAACCTGCAGATGTTCGAAGCGGCCGCCGAAGCGTTCAAGCCCGGCGCGGCGGCAACGGGTGCGGCAGGCGCGGCCAAGCCCGCTGCGGCTGCGCCCGAGAAGAGCAAGGACGACGAGATCGCCGCGCTCAAGGCGCAACTGTCGGCGCTCAAGGATCAGGTCGACAAGCTCGGCTGAGCGCAATAGCCTCGTCCCCTTCGCGTTTTTGAAGGGGGAAGTGCATGAAATCCTTTGTCGTCATCGCCGTGGCGGGGCTGCTCGCGGGGTCTGCATTTGCACAGGAGGCGGCTCAGGTCGACCGCTACATCCATGCCGGGTCACTGCTCGACCGGCCGGGACAGGCACCGCGCGGCGCGAGCACGATCGCGGTGCGCGGCGGGGTGATCGTCGGCGTCTATGACGGCCATGTCATGCCGCTGGGCGATGCGCCGGTCATCGACCTCAAGGACGGGACCGTGCTGCCCGGGCTCATCGACAGCCATGTCCATCTGGGCTCCGACCGCGCCGGGCAGGAAGGGCTACTGGCGGGCTTTACCGAGAGCAAGGAGCTGGGCGCGTTCGAGGCGCAGTGGAATGCGCGCAAGACGCTGCTGGCCGGCTTCACCACCGTCCGCAACCTCGGCGATGACGGCGCGACGCTGGCGCTACGCGAGGCGATTGCGCGCGGTTGGGCCGATGGGCCACGGATTATCGATGCGGGGCGCTCGATCTCGACCACCTCCGGCCATATGGACCGGCGGCTGGGGGTGGTCGAGGATCTGCACTCGGCGATGAACATCGAAAATCTGTGCGACGGGCCGGAGGAGTGCCGCAAGGCGGTGCGCAACCAGGTCGCGCGCGGCGCGGACGTGATCAAGATCGCCACCACCGGCGGGGTCAACAGCCGCATTGGCGCGGGCCTGGGCAAGCAGATGTTCGACGATGAGGCCCGCGCGATAGTCGAGACCGCGCGCCTCTATGGCAAGAAGGTTGCGGTCCATGCGCATGGCGCGGATGGCATCACGCTGGCGCTCAAGATGGGCGCGGATTCGGTCGAGCACGGTACGCTGATGGATGACGAGGCGATTGCGCTCTTCAAGAAGACCGGGGCCTATTATGTCCCGACGCTGTCGACCGTGAACGGCTATCTGGAGCGGATCGCGAAGGATCCCAATGCCTATCCGCCCGCCGTGCGTGCGAAGATCGACTGGCGCATCGGCATCACCGGCAAGGCGCTGGAGAAGGCGGTGCCGGCAGGCGTCAAGATTGCGTTTGGCACCGACGCAGGCGTGTCGAAGCATGGTCGCAATGCCGATGAGTTCGAACTGCTGGTCAAGCACGGCATGACGCCGATGCAGGCGATTGCGGCGGCAACGGTCAACGCCGCCGACCTGCTGGGGCTGGCCAAGGAAGTGGGCAGTATCGAGCCGGGCAAGAGCGCCGACATCATCGCGGTCAGCGGCGATCCGCTGAAGGATGTCCGCGTGCTGAAATCAGTCGGTTTCGTGATGCGCGCCGGGGTAGTGCACAAACAATAAGGTGGACAGGGGGCGGCGGGACCGCCCCCTGCACGATCACCCGCCCCGAACGCTCGGGTTCGGCTTGCGGAATTTGAGCGTCATGCGGTCGCTCTCGCCGATCGCTTCATATTTGGCGCGATCGACATCCTTGAGGCGGTAGTTGGGGGGCAGGGTCCAGACGCCCTTTTCCCAGTCTGCCGTATCCTTTGGATTGGCGTTCACCTCGGACGCGCCGACATATTTGAAGCCTGCTTGCTCGGCTAGCTGGCGGACGGTCGAAACCTTCACATAGCCGCTGGTCTTCTCGCGTGCCGCGTCCGCCGATTCGGGCAGGCGGTGTTCGACAATGCCGAGCGTCCCGCCGGGCTTGAGCATCGCGAAAATCTGCTTGAACGCTTCCGCGCTGCGGTCGGTCGTGCCCATTTTCCAATTGTGGACGTTGCGGAAGGTGAGCACGCGATCCGCCGTGCCGGCGGGGA
>JBHYGP010000390.1:0-10444 GCA_051858935.1 Sphingomonas sp. | reverse complement strand
AAATTCGCGGGCAATACGATCCTGCCCTATGAAGGCACGACGCTCGCCCCGCTATTGCGAGGCAACCCGGCGACGCGCGACAAGCCGATTTTCTGGGCGCATGAAGGCAATAGCGCAATCCGCGACGGGCAGTGGAAAGCGGTCAAGCGGCTCGGCTATTCATGGCAGTTGTTCGACATGGGCGCGGACCGCACCGAGCGGAACGACCTGGCCAACGCGCAACCCGCGCGGCTCGCCGCCCTGTCGAGCGCCTGGGACCAATGGGCCGAGCGTACCTATGTCGATGAATGGACCGACGAGCCGCGGCGCACCGATTGGGGTGCACCGATCGGCGGGGGCGCTCAGGCAGAGGACCGCCCTCGCCGTCCGCGTCGCCGCCGCCAAAACTGAGTTCGGGATGAAACGGGGCGGCGCAACCGCCCCGCCCCCACTGTTTAGTCGCGCACCGCGTCGATCCGCGGCACGCCGATCGACGCGGGATCGCCGATGTCGATCGGCACCAGCCCGAACTGCATCCGCCACGGCGCGGTCGGATCGTTACCGAACATCGTGTACCAATAGCCGCCCTTCTTGTCGCGGAACGCCGTCCCGTGCCCGCCATGCGGCGCGCCCATGCGACGCTGGCTATAGGGACCGAACAACGTCTTCGACGTGCCGTACATCATGTCATAGGTGCCATGCGTGCGCAGCGGCCCGTGCCATTCGGCACCGGTCAGGAAATAGACGCCGTTGACCTTGATCAGGCCATTGCCCTCATAACCGACATGGTCGCCATCGATATCGACGAGCTGGCGCACGGGGCCATCGAACCCGTCTCGCTTGGCATTGAGCTTGGCAATGCTCCCTCCGCCCCACAGGAAATAGAGGCCGTCGTCATCCTCGAACGGGAAGCCGTCGATGCCCTTCACGAAATAGCTTTTCGTGACATTCTCATACGGCCCAGCGGGCTTGCCACTAGTCGAGCGGTAGAGCCAGGTCTTGCCTCCCACCCCGCGTTCCATGACCGAGAAAGCGAGGTAATAGGTCTTGTCGCGCTCGACCCATTTGATCTCGGGTGCCCAGAGTTCGGCGATATTGTCGCCGAAATCATAGCCCAAACCTTCCCATTTCCAGATGAAGCCGGCGTCGTCCCACGTCTTGAGATCGGCCGAACGCCACAGTTTCACCCCGCCCTCCGGCCGGTGATAGCCATAGCCGTCGAGCGTGCCGACGAGGTAGTAATAGCCATCGCCGCCCAGCGTTACCGACGGGTCGCGCATCGACTCGGTCGTGACCAGCGGCTTGCGCGCCGCGACGGCGCTGTCTTCAGTAATGACCGATGCCGCCTGACGCAGTCGCCCGTCCGGCGCGCGTTCGAGCGGGGCGAGACCTACCTGTTCGCAAAACAGCGCGAAGCCATCATCGCATTTGGGGTTATAGACTGCGGCAAGTTTGCCATCGTCCATCCGCACCAGCGATCCGCGCCCGGCATGCGGCACCGCAAGCGCGCGCATCGTGAATGGGCCATAGGGGGTGGGTGCTTCGGCGACGAACAGATCCTCGGTCGCGGTGCGCATCCGCCCGGTCGTCTCGCTGGCAGCGAGGACGTATTTGTCGCCGTCGCGCGCCATCGTCGCGCCGCGCGTACCGATACGCGTGCGAACCGGCCAGTCCTTGCCCACCGGCGGATGCTTGGCGAACAGTGTCTGGTCGGGCTTGAGGAAGCGGGGCGCTTCGGCGAGTTTCTGGAAGCCCGGTGCAAGCCGCGCGATCATGCCGCCGCCCCAGACCAGATAGCCCTTGCCGTCCTTGTCGATGAACAGCGACACGTCGCTCGCATCCTCGACCAGACAGGGGGATGCCGCAAAGGCGCCGCCCGGCGTCGCGGCACTGCCAGTGGCGATCCGCGCGCAGCCGGTCTTGTCGGAAAAGGCAAGGTAGAGCGCGTCGCCCGCCACCGTCACCGACGGCGCGAGATAGCGTTCGGACACATCGCCAACCTTGATGCCATTGCCCGAAATCTTGGCCGGGCCGACCCGCGTCCATGTCCTTGCATCGGCGGAGCGCCAGAGTTCGACGCCATGACGCGCGCCGGTCCGCAAGGTGGTGCCGGTGAGAATCCACCCGCCGCCCGCCAACCGCGCGACCGATGCGTCGCCGATGGGGCGTTCGGCAAAGATCGCGGCGACGGGCTTCGCGTCCGCAGCCGGCATCACCGTCGCATTCTGGTCCATCGATGGATGGTCGGCGAATATATCGTCGGCCACCGCCTTTTTGAGTGGCTGGACCTGCGCGGTGGCCGGAATTGCGGCACATGCGACAAGGGCGAGGCCGGACAGCAGCGCCGGTTTCTTCATACGCATCATTTGGTCTGCAATCTCTTGAACTGGTCGAACCACATATAATTGGGCGCGGCGGTGCCGTCGGGATTGGGTCGGATGGTACGACCCGCAAAGACACTGTTGATCAGCCAGGGCGTCTTGTCCGGTCCCCATTTCGCGGACATCGAGCTGCCCTGTTTGAACCCATAAGTCGCGACCGCGAGGCGACCGGTATCGCGGAAGATCTTCATCTGGTTGGCCAGGTAGAATTTCCGGTTCTCGAACCACGGGCTCATCTTGAGATATTCGTCCCATTGCGCCTTGGGGAAGGGCGTCTCCAGCGCCGCCTTGATGATCTGCCAGTTCTGCGCGGTGCGCGGTGCCTGATATTTGTCGGCAAAGGCCGGCGCGACCGGCTTCTTCATATTCTCCTGCCACCACCAGATCAGCGAGAATTCGGTGACGATGAACTTCTGCTCCGGGCGCATCCGAGGCAGGATATAGTCGAGGAACGCGTTCGATTGCTCGATCGCGCCGAGATGCGGGTGAATGGTGACCCCGGCCAGCTCCGGCGTCTCCTTGACGAACGCCAACCAGCGCTCGGTCGTCGCGGTCCGCCATTCCGGCTTGTTGAGCTTGTTCATCGCGCCCATGTACAGCGCCGTCGCGCATTGTGCGGCGCAATGCTGGTTGCGATAGGCGATGACGCGCTTCGCCAGACCTTCGTAAAAGGCGTTGAAGTTCGGGTTCCAATCCTGCTGGCGGCTCTCGATAAACGGCTCGTTTCCGATCACCAGGATATCGACCTTGCCCATCACCAGCGGCAGCACCGCATCGGTGCGCGCGATCTGGCGCTGATATTCCTCGCCCCCCGCCTTTGGAAACGGAACGCGGTTATACGGATATTTGAGCGTCAGGATCGTCTTGTAGCCGCGCGCCTTGGCCTCCAGGATCGTCTTGACAGCGCCATGTTCCGCCGCCGGCTGGCGGTCGAGCTGGGGCATGGGGAGGAAGATGCGGACCCATTTCGCGCCCGCCTGTTCGAGCTCGCGATAATCGACGTCTTCATAATGTTCGTTGTAGTTGGCGCCGAGCGCGCCCTGCGCCAAAGCCGGACCGGACAGGCCGATCAGTGCTGCGGCGGCTGCGAGAAACAGTCGCATGGGTCTCTCCCCTTTCATTGTGTCTGGTTGTGCGTGCGCGCTTCGCGCTGTGCCTTGAGGTTCACCGAAACCGGCTTGGGCTGGGTATCGAGCATCGCTTCGAGCTGCGCGCGGACCTTGGGCTGCGCGTCGGCGATGTTCTTCGTCTCGCCCGGATCGCCCTGCATGTCGTAAAGCTCATAGGCACGCTGGCCGGTCGCCTCCTGCGTCCAGCGGATCAGGCGATAGCGTTCGGTACGGATCGCCTGGCCGATGCGACCGGGGCGGTTGAAGGCGTGATAGGCATAGGGCCGCACGCGCTTTGCCGGGTCGCGCAGCACCGGCGTCAGATCCGCGCCGTCGATCGGCTGCATCGACCCAGGGAGCGCGACCCCCGCGAGCTTCGCCAGAGTCGGATAGACGTCCACGGTCTCGGCCAACTGGCCCGGCGCGCTGCCCGGCATTCCGGTCCCTGGCCCCGCGAAGATCAGCGGCAGATGCACCGCCTGTTCGAAATTGGTGTGCTTGGTCCAGATGCCATGGTCGCCCAGATGGAACCCGTGATCGCCCCACAGCACGACGATCGTATCGTCCGCCAGCCCTTCGCGCTCCAACGCGTCGAGCACCTTGCCGATCTGCGCATCGACATAGGATACGCCGGCATAATAGCCGTGGATCAGCTTGCGCTTGAGCGCTTCGGGGAACGCCTTGCCCGGCACCTGCCCTTCGGGAACCGGCGTATAGGCGGCGATCTCGCCGCCCAGCTTGTTGGCGAAAGCGGGCGCCCCCTCGGGCATCCGCTCGAAATCGGGCATCGGCAGGGTCGCCGGATCGTACATCTCCCAGTAGCGCTTGGGGACAGAGAAGGGCAGATGCGGGCGTGCGAAGCCCACCGCGAGGAAGAAGGGCGAGGCCGAACTCTTCAGCTCCGCCAACCGTCGAACCGCACGCTGCGCCGTGCGCCCGTCCGCATAGGCATCGTCCGGCACATCGGGGCTCTCCCACGCCGCACCACGCGCCAGCGTCGCGGCATATTTGAAGATTTCCTGATCGGCAGGAACCGGGAATTCGTTGAACAAAGCCTCTTCGCGTGTCGATTTGCCCGCATTTTGAGGATCGACATATTCGATCACATGGTCCTTCACCGGTGCCGTCGACCAGCTTGCCCAGTCGTCATGCGATCCATGGCCGACATGGAACACCTTCCCGTAGCTCTCGGTACGATAGCCCACCCGCATGAACGCCTGGGGCAGCGTCACCGCGTCGGGCATATAGTCGCGCAAATTCTGCCCAAAATTGTAGATTCCGGTGGAGGTCGAGCGACGCCCGGTCATCAGGTTGATGCGGCTGGGCGCACAGACGGCCTGATTGGCATAGGCATGCTCGAACCGCGTTCCGCGCGCGGCAAGCCGGTCGATATTGGGGCTGATCGCGGTGCGGTCGCCGAACGATCGCAGGCTCGGCTTTAGGTCGTCGACGAGGATGAGCAGGACATTGGGGCGCTGCGCTGTGGGCACGGGCGCATTCGCCGGTGCGCTCGCCTGCGACGGGCCATTGACGACGCCGGTCTGCGCGCACCCCGCCATCGCCGTGGCAGCCATCAGGGCAAGTGCCCGCTTCGCGATCCCGGATAAACGCACGTCAACAACCCCTCTCATTTTCTTTTCCTATAAATCTTATAATTATCTCGCCGGATGGCAAGCCATCATTCTCAGGCACCACCCGCCCTCCTATCGGCGGCTGCGACCGTCCCGCTCGATCCTGTCGAGCCACGCCGCCATCTGTCGCGTGCGATCCGGCATCCGTGCCGCCAGATCGTCGCGCTCGCCGGGGTCGCGGGCGAGATCATAGAGCTGATGGCGCGGCAGCGTGCCGATCTGGTTTCCGTGGAATTCATGCGGCTCGACGCTGCCGCGAATGAACTTCCAGTCCCCGGCCCGCAGCGCCAGAATGCGCGCGCCGCTGCTGGCGACCGTCGTTCCGGTCGTGACCATCAACTTGGTATCCTGCACCACATGGTCCCGCCCCTTTTCGCTCTGACCGAGCCAGGCGGCGCGCAGGTCGAAGCTGTCGAGCGCCTGATCCGGGGGAAGCGGCTGGCCGACCAGCCCGGCGATCGACGCCAGCAGGTCGACATGACTGAGCATCGCGTGCGAAACATGCCCGGCGCGCGCACGGCCCGGCCAGGTCACGATCATCGGGACACGGGTGCCGCCTTCGTAAATGGCGTATTTCCCGCTGCGATACGGCCCGGACATGCGGTGATCGCCCGCTTTCTCGACCGTCTGATCCTCGTAGCCATCGAACAGGATCGGGCCATTGTCGCTGCTGAACACGATCATCGTGTCGTCGGCGACGCCCAGTTCCTCCAGCTTGCGGACAAGTTCGCCGACCGTCCAGTCGAGCTGGACGATGGTGTCGCCGCGCGGCCCCCTGCCCGACTTGCCGACGAAGCGCGGATGCGGTGCGCGCGGTACATGCGGCTCGTTCATCGCGAAATAGAGGAAAAACGGCTTTTCCTTACGCGCGGCGATGAAATCGACCGCCTTGCCGAGCAGCACATCGGTCAGTTCCTCGTCCGTCCAGCGCGCCGCCTTGCCTCCGGCCATATAGCCGATGCGGCTGATGCCGTTGTGGATCGTGTTCGAGTGCTCGGGATCGCCGCGGAATTTGAGCAGCTCGGGATTGTCGAACCCGGTCGGCTCGTCGCCGATCTTTGCCTTGTAATCCACCCGGATCGGATCGGCGGGGTCGAGCCCGACGACGCGGCGATTCTCGATCAGCACCGTCGGCACGCGATCGAGCGTTGCGGGCATGTAGAAACCATAGTCGAACCCGATATCGAGCGGCCCCGGCGCGATCTCGCCATTCCAGTCGACCTTGCCGTCGCCCAGTCCCAGATGCCATTTGCCCACGACGCCGGTGGCATAGCCCGCGCGCTTCAGCATCGCGGGCAAGGTGAAGCGGCCCGGCCGGATGATCGCGGGCGCATCGCCCGGCAGAATCTGCGTGCCCGACGCGCGCCACGGATAGTCGCCGGTCAGCAGCGCATAGCGCGACGGGGTGCAGGTGGCCGAGGTAGCATAGGCATTTTCAAACCGCGTACCGCGCGCGGCAAGCCGGTCGAGATTGGGCGTCTGGATCGTCTTCGACCCATAGCAGCCGACATCGCCATAGCCGAGATCGTCGGCATAGATCACGACGATGTTCGGCTTGCGCGGGCTGGCCAGCGCGCTTGCCTGCGACGCGATCAAAGCGGCAGCGCTCGCCAGCAGCAATCCACGGCGTGTCATCACGATTTCCTGCCTCTCCCTTGTTTCTCATTGGCAGACAGGGATATATGATATTTATCATATCTTGAAGCACGGAATCGTGCGCGGCGACGAGGATGGACTGATGCACTGGAAGATCGCGCCCTGCACGGCGCTGCTGTTGGCGCTTGCACCGCAGATTTCAGCACAGGAACAGGTGCCCGCGGCGACCTTCACGAACCCGCTGTTGCCCTCGGGGCCGGACCCGTGGGTGACCTCCCACGACGGCGTATATTACTACACCCACACGCTCGGAAGCCGCATCCAGCTATGGCGCACCTCCGACATGGCGGACCTCGCGCGTGCGAAGAAGCGCGTGGTGTGGACCCCGCCCAGGGCAGGGGCAAACGCGCATTCGATCTGGGCGCCCGAGCTTCACCGCATCGGCGGCAAATGGTACATCTACTATTCCGCAACCGCCGCAGGTCATAAGGACGACGCGCACCGCGCGGTGTTCGTTCTCGAAAATGAGGCGGCGGATCCCTTTACCGGCAAATGGGTCGATCGCGGGCGGGTCAACACGCAACGGGCAGGCATTGACGGCACCGTGTTCGACCATGACGGCACCCTCTACTTCGCCTATTCGCCCTATATCGGCTCAGTCAGCGGAATCGCGCTGGCACGGATGGCCAATCCCTGGACTTTGACTGGTGAGGAAACGGTGATCGCCCGTCCCGACAAGCGGTGGGAGGATCGCGGCGGACGCAGGATCCTTGAGGGGCCGCAGTTCCTGAAGGGGCCGGACGGGCGCATCTTCATGACCTATTCGGCGGGAGCCTGCTGGTCGGATGATTATGCGCTCGGACTGCTCCAGGCAAAACCCGGCGCGTCCCTGCTCGACGCGGCGAGCTGGACCAAGCATCCGCAGCCGGTGTTGACCAAGGGCAATGGCATCTATGCCACCGGGCATAACGGCTTCTTCAAATCCCCCGACGGGCGCGAAGACTGGATCGTCTATCACGCCAATTCAGGGCCCGGCATGGGATGTACCGCAAAGCGGGCGCCGCACATGCAGCGCATCGTCTGGACCGCTGCGGGCGAACCCGATTTCGGCGCGCGGACGCCTCCGACGATGCGGTTGGTGAAGCCTTCGCCTGCGCGATCAACCGACTAACCCGCCCACAAAGCAATTATGACATGAAGCATCACCGGAGTTGACTATGGGATCGACACGATTGAGCCGCCGCAAGGCGATGGCACTGACGACGCTGGCGATGCTGGCAACGCTGGGCAGCGGATGCGCCGTCCCGAGTGCCGGCGCGGGCACCCCGCAGCCGGTCGATCAGGGGAAGCGCGCCGCACGACAGCCCAACATCCTGTTCGTGCTGGTCGACGACATGGGCTATGGCGACCTGTCGCTCACCGGCAACCGCCTGGTCGATACGCCGAATATCGACGCGCTCGCGCGCGACGGCATGGTGATGACGCAATTCTACGACGCGGCGCCGATCTGCTCGCCGTCACGCGCGGGATTCATGACCGGGCAGTTCCCGGCCCGAAATCGGTTCGTCACCTATATTTCCGATCGCAAGCGCAATCAGGCGTTCGGGCAGACCGACTGGCTCGACCCCAAGCTGCCCAACCTGTCCAACACACTGAAGCAGGTCGGCTATGCCACCGGCCATTTCGGCAAATGGCATCTGGGCGGCGGCCGCGACGTGGGCGATGCACCCATGATCACCGACTATGGCTTCGACGAGAGCTATACACAGTTCGAGGGCCTGGGTCCCCGCGTGCTGTCCAGAGACGGGGGCGGCAAGCTGGCGGAGCAGAGCGCCGCGCTGGGCAAGGGACCGATCGACTGGCTGCCGCGCGCACAGGTCACGGGGCTCTATGTCGACAAGACGCTCGACTTCGTGCGCCGCAGCAAGGATCGCCCCTGGTTCGCGCAGCTATGGCTGGACGACGTCCACACCCCCTGGGCACCCAGCGCGGAACAGCTGGCCGCCGTGAAGGGCAAGGGCCGCAATCCGCGCGAGGACAAGTTCCTCGCCGTGCTGGTCGCCATGGATGCGGAGATCGGCCGGCTGGTCGATGGGCTGCGCCGCTCGGGCGAGCTGGACGACACGCTGATCGTGTTCACGTCGGACAATGGCCCCACGGTCGGCGCGCAGACACCGGGGTCGGCCGGACCGTATCGGGGGCGCAAGGCGAGCCTGTACGAAGGCGGCATTCGCCAGCCGCTGATCGTTCGCTGGCCCGGTCATGTCCCGGCGGGCAGTCGCGATGCGGCGACGGTGGCACAGGGCGTCGATCTCTACCCCACGCTCGCGCGGATCGCAGGGGCAGCGCAACCTGCGGGCGTCGATGGCGTCGACATCGGGGCGGCATGGCGCGGCACGCCGGTCAAGGCGCGACCTGACCTCTATTACTATATCGCCCGCCCCGCCGGCGAGGCGTTCGGCCCGCTCTACTCGGTGCGGTCGGGACCGTGGAAGCTGCTGATGAACGCCGACGGCAGCGGCGCCGAACTCTACAATATCGCCCGCGACCCGCGCGAGCAGAAGGATCTGGCGAGCGAGAACCGCGAGATCACGACCCGGCTGTCGGGCAAGCTGACCGACTGGATCGCGCGACTGCCCGAACCGGGACGGGCGGTCAGCCGATAAAGGACCGCACCCGCAAACAAGGAGGCCCGCGACCATCCCGGTCGCGGGCCTTTGGCATCACGGCTGGCCCTCCGGCAGCCCCTCGATCGGGCCCTCGCTCAGATGCGGCGGATGCTTGAGCGGGCGGTCATCATTCTGGGCCGTCCGCCATCCGGCGAGTTTCAGCCGCAGCTCGCCAAGCACCTGCGCATATTGCGGGTCCGCAGCCAGATTGCGGGTTTCGTCCGGGTCGGCGTTCAGGTCGTAGAGCTCCTCGGCCGGGCGGCGATAATATTGGTCGACGATCTGCTTGGCCTTTGGATCGCTCTGCGCCGCGCGGCGCCATGCCGGGAAATAGCCGCCATCGCCCTTGGCCGGTTTCAGGTCGACATGGGTCGTGAACACCCATTCGGGGTGCAAATTGGCGATATATTTCCACCGGTCCGTGCGCACGCTGCGCATCGGATAGACGTTCATCTTCAAATCGCTGTTGTGCGTCGTGTACACTTCCGAGCGGCCTTTGAACGACGCGGTCGCCTTGAATGCCGGGGCGAACGAGCGCCCGTCGATCTCGAGCGGTGCCTTGCCGCCGCCGACCTCGACCAATGTCGGCAGGATATCGACCCAGCTCACCATCGCGTCGGTCTTGGTCCCGGGCTGGACCTGCCCCGCCCAGCGCACCACCATGGGCACGCGCGTGCCGGTGTCATAGAGGTTCCACTTGCCGAACGGCCATTGCTCGCCATGATCGGCGGAAAACATCACGAAGGTGTTCTTGCCGAGCGTGCTGTCCACGACTTCAAGGGTCTGGCCCAGTTCCTGGTCCATTCGCGTGACGGCGGCATAGTATCGTGCCCGTGCACGGTAGGAGACCGGCACATCGACCGATTTGGGCGGCAGCTTGATCTTCGCCGGATCATAGCCCTCGGTACCGACGGGCCAGGGAACATGCGGCCAGTTGCTGCCGACGAATATGGCGAGCGGGCGCTTGTCCTTGCGCGCCTTGAGCCAGCGCAGCGCCGATGGCACCCCGTCGGGATTGTGGAACGTATCGTTTTCGAAATGATCGAACCCGTACATGTTCGTGGTCCGGTAATGGGCGA
>JBHYGP010000389.1:0-2829 GCA_051858935.1 Sphingomonas sp. | reverse complement strand
CGCCGACACCAATGACATTCGCGAGCTGGCGGATGCCGGATTGCTGGATGGCGTGACAACCAACCCGTCGCTGATCCACAAGGCGGGGCGCAACTTCCTGGAGGTCGTCGCCGAGATTTGCGAGATCGTGGATGGTCCGGTGTCGGCCGAAGTGGTCGCGCTCGATTATGACGGCATGATGCGCGAGGCGGAGATCGTGCGGAAGATCGCCGACAATGTCGCGGTCAAGCTGCCGCTGACGATCGGGGGGCTGAAGGCGTGCAAGGCGCTGACCGACGACGGGACGATGGTCAATGTCACGCTCTGCTTCTCGGCCAATCAGGCGCTGCTCGCGGCCAAGGCCGGGGCGACCTTCATCTCGCCGTTCGTCGGTCGTCACGATGATATCGGGTTCGACGGGATGGATCTGATCGGCGATATCCGGCTGATTTACGATAACTACGCGTTCGAGACCGAGATTCTGGTCGCCAGCGTCCGTCATCCGATCCACATCCTTGAGGCCGCCAAGCTGGGCGCCGACGTGATGACCGCGCCGCCGTCGGTGATCCGCCAGCTGGTCAAGCATCCGCTGACCGACAAGGGGATCGAGGGCTTCATGGCCGATTGGGCGAAGACCGGGCAGACGATCGCCTGATTTCGGCTAAGCGATTAAGGAAGGGCCGTCCCGGGATGCCGGGGCGGCCCTTCTGCGTTGGGGTCACTCGGCGAGGAATGCTTTGACCTCGGCGGCGAAGCGTTGCGGCTGGTCGAGCATGATGAAGTGGTAGCTGTCGGGAACGGCAACCAGCCTGGCCGGGGTTCCGGCATAAGCGGGTTCCCACATCGCCTTGGCCCGCGCTTCGCCCATTCCGGCGGCGTAGAGAATGGTGAAGGGCTTGGCGGTGACCTTGGCCAGTTCCGGGCCGATATCGGTGACGATATCCTCGTACAGCGCCTGGGCGACGGCGCGCTGGTCGGCCTTGAGGCCCCAATTGGCGACCTTGATCCGGCCTTCCGGCGTGTTCGACCAGATGCCGCCGGGGTCGCTGGTGACGGCGGGCATTGCCTTCATCCGCTCGGCCCCGGCGACGGTCATCGCGCGCAGTTGCTCGGCTCGGGGGGCAATGCTGGCGGGGGTCGCGGCGGGGTCGAACAGCTTGCCGAAGAAGGGCAGGGTGTCGACCACCAGCAACCGGCCGACCCGGTCGGGGTGGCGGGCGGCGAGCATCATCCCGATCAGGCCGCCATAGCTGTGGCCGATTACCGCTGGCTGTTTTGCGCCGCGTTTCGTCGCGTCGGCAAGGATGTCGGCGATGATGGCGTCGGTCATGCCGGGCTTGCCATTCGCGCCGACGTCATCGCCGCCGAAGCCATTGACCTGGACCAGCAGCACCTGTCGGTCCTTGGCCAGATCGGGAGCGATGCCGTCCCAGACCTGGCGGGGGCTGGACAGGCCGGGGATGAGGTAGACCGGCTCACGGCCGGGCTTCGCTTCGCCAAGGGCGACGATCGAGATGTGCTGCATCCGCTGTTCGGCGACCGGGGCGGTTTGGGCGTAGCTAGCCGGGGTAGCAAGCGGCAGGGTGGCGAGGGCCAACAGGGCGATCAGGCGGAACATGGTCAGTCCTCCTTCGAAGGATTGGTGAAAATGTCTTCGATCGTCAGCTCGAACAGGTCGGCGATCTTGAAGGCGAGCGGCAGCGAGGGGTCGTAGCGGCCGGTTTCGATCGCATTGACGCTCTGTCGGGACACTTCGAGACGTTCGGCGAGGTCCTGCTGGCTCCATTCCCGCTCGGCGCGGAGGACGCGGAGGCGGTTCTTCATGCTGCACCGTCCGCACGCTTGTCGCGCCAGCTGAGGATGCCCTGTGTCACGCCCCAGGCTCCGCACCAGATCGGGAAGGCGAGGAATACGGGCAGGTCGCCAACCAGATCCTCGAACTGGAGAAAGCCCAGGATCGAGGTGAGCGAGAGGAGGAAGCCAAGTCCGATCAGCATCGAGACGACAATGCGGTCGCGGACGAACTCGTCGGTCTCCTCCTTCAGATAGATGCCCAGCACGCCGAGCATCGCGATGATCGGCAGGGCGGTCAGCACCGCCATCGTCGCCAGCACCACGGCGCCCGGTTCGAGAATCCGGCTGATCGCGACATTGGCGCCGATCATCAGGCAATAGATCGTCATCACGATCGTGAAACGGTGGGTGTAGCGCTTTGCAGCGGTGGTCGGCATTGGAAAGCTCCCTTGTTCAAATGACAAGGTAGCTTTACGCCGAGTCGTTCGCCTATGTCAAGCGTGCTTTCCTATTTGACTGCGTTCCTTTCCAAATCGTCCAGCACGCTTTGCGCGAGCAGGCTGAGTGTGTCGTCCCTTGCCCCCATGATGACGATGCGGTCGCCGGGCTGTGCGATGGCGGCGAGGTGGGCGGCGGCGGCGGCGCGGTCGGGGATATGGCGGGCGTCGCGACCGGTGGCGGCGATGTCGGCGATGATGTCGGCGCTGGTCACTTCGCGTGCCACCGTGCCGCCCTGATAGACCGGGTCGGGGAGGATGAGCTGGTCGTCGGCGCTGAGTTTTTCGGCGAACATCGCGACGAGTTCGTGGCGCATCACCTTGAGCGGGCCATAGCCGTGCGGCTGGAACAGCGCGAGGATGCGGCCGGGAAAGGCGTGGAGCGTGTCGAGCGTCGCGCCGATCTTGTCGGGGTTGTGCCCGAAATCGTCGATCACCGCGACGCCGTTCGCTTCGCCGACCAGTTCGAAGCGGCGGCGCAGGCCGGTGAAGCCCTGAATCGCTTCGCAAACCGAATCGGGGTCGAGGCCAGCGGCGATGCACGCGCCGATTGCGGCGA
>JBHYGP010000388.1:0-2863 GCA_051858935.1 Sphingomonas sp. | reverse complement strand
GTCGATCGTGATCCCCTGCTCGCGCTCGGCGGCGAGGCCGTCGACGAGCAGCGCGAAGTCGATCTCCTGCCCCTGCGTCCCCAACCGCTTCGAATCGGCCTCGAGCGCGGCAAGCTGATCCTCGAAGATCATCTTCGAGTCATAGAGCAGCCGCCCGATCAGCGTCGATTTGCCGTCATCCACCGAGCCACAGGTGATGAAGCGCAGCAGCGATTTCGACTGATGCTGGGCGAGATATTCGCCGATGTCGGACGCGATGAGGGCGTCGGGGCGGTAGGAGGAGTCGGTCATAGATCCAATCCGTCGCCCCGGCGAAGGCCGGGGCCGCTAGCGGTCGTGAGGGCGCGGCGTGAGGCAGGCGACCCCGGCCTGCGCCGGGGTTGACGCTTCGTCACGCTTCGCATGACGTGGCGCGTCAAAAATACCCCTCCTGCTTCTTCTTCTCCATCGACGCGGCCTGATCATGGTCGATCGCCCGCCCCTGACGCTCCGATGTCGTGGTCAGCAGCATTTCCTGAATCACATCGTCGAGCGTCGCAGCCTCGCTCTCGACCGCGCCGGTCAGCGGGTAGCAGCCGAGCGTGCGGAAGCGGATCGAGCGCATCACCGGTTCCTCGCCGTCGAGCGGAAAGCGGTCGTCATCGACCATCAGCGTGAGGCCCCCGCGCACCACCGTCGGACGCGGCGCGGCGAAATAGAGGGGGACGATCTCGATCCCCTCGGCGCGGATATATTGCCAGATATCGAGCTCGGTCCAGTTGGACAGCGGGAAGACGCGGATGCTCTCGCCCTTGGCCTTGCGCGCATTGTACAGCCGCCACAGTTCGGGCCGCTGCGCCTTGGGGTCCCAGCGGTGGCTGGCGGAGCGGAAGCTGAACACGCGCTCCTTCGCCCGGCTCTTCTCCTCGTCGCGTCGCGCGCCGCCGAACGCCGCGTCGAAGCCGAACTTGTCGAGCGCCTGTTTCAGCCCCTCGGTCTTCCACATGTCGGTGTGCAGCCCGCCATGGTCGAACGGGTTGATCCCGCGCGCCATCGCCTCGGGATTGTGGTGGACCAGCAGCTCCATCCCGGCATCGCGCGCCGCCTTGTCGCGCAGATCGTACATCGCGCGGAATTTCCACGTCGTATCGACATGCAGCAGCGGGAACGGCGGCGGCGCCGGGAAGAACGCCTTCTTCGCCAGGTGCAGCATCACCGCGCTGTCCTTGCCCACCGAATAGAGCATCACTGGCCGCTCGGCCTCGGCAACCACTTCGCGCAGGATGTGGATGCTCTCGGCCTCCAGCCGGGCAAGATGTGTCAGGGAATTCATAAGCGGTCATCTATGCACCACGCCCGCCGCCTGCGATCTAGTATTTGTTTAGGCGGCCTTACGCGCGATGCGCGCCCTTGCGCCCTGCCCCTCAAACGCCATTTTTGGGTCGCATGGCGCGGCTCGGCTGTGCATAGGGCGGCAGATAGCCGCGACGAAAGGGATACCAAGCGTGCGTATTGCGATGATCGGCACGGGCTATGTCGGCCTGGTTTCCGGGGCGTGCTTCTCCGATTTCGGGCATGACGTGGTGTGCGTCGACAAGGATGCGCGCAAGATCGAGCTGCTGCATCAGAATGTCATGCCGATCTATGAGCCGGGCCTGGCCGAGTTGGTCGCGTCGAATGTCAAGGCCGGGCGCCTGTCCTTCACCACCGACTTGGCCGAAGGGGTCAAGGGCGCGGACGCGGTGTTCATCGCGGTCGGCACGCCCAGCCGACGCGGCGACGGCCATGCCGACCTCACCTATGTCTTCGCTGCCGCCGAAGAGATCGTCGCCGCGCTCGACGGCCCTGCGGTGATCGTCACCAAGTCGACCGTTCCGGTCGGCACCGGCGACGAGGTCGAGCGGATCGTCGCGCGGGTCGCGCCCGACAAGGGCATCACGGTCGTGTCCAACCCCGAATTCCTGCGCGAAGGCGCGGCGATCGCCGACTTCAAGCGCCCCGACCGCGTCGTCATCGGCAGCGAGGACGAAGGCGCGAGCCAGGTCATGCGCGACATCTATCGCCCGCTCTCGCTCAACCAGTCGGCCCCGCTGCTGTTCACCGGCCGCCGCACCGCCGAGCTGATCAAATATGCCGCCAACGCGTTTCTCGCGGTCAAGATCACCTTCATCAACGAAATCGCGGACCTGTGCGAACAGGTCGGCGCGGACGTGCAGGAAGTGTCGCGCGGCATCGGCATGGATAACCGTATCGGGCGCAAGTTTCTGAATGCCGGCCCCGGCTATGGCGGGTCGTGCTTTCCCAAGGATACGCTGGCGCTGCTCAAGACCGCCGACGACAATGAGACGCCGCTGCGGATCGTCGAGGCGACGGTGCAGGTCAATGACAGCCGCAAGCGCGCGATGGGGCGCAAGGTGATCAAGGCGATGGGCGGCGAGGTGCGCGGCAAGACCGTCGCGATCCTGGGCCTCACGTTCAAGCCCAACACCGACGACATGCGCGACGCCCCCAGCCTGGCGGTGATCCAGACGCTGCAGGACGCGGGCGCGATCGTCCGCGCCTATGACCCGGAGGGGGTCGAGCAGGCCCGGCCGCTGGTCAAGAATGTCGAATTTTGCCCCAGCCCCTATGCGGCGGCGGAAGGTGCCGACGCGCTGGTGATCGTCACCGAATGGGACGAGTTCCGCGCTTTGGATCTCGGGCGGATGAAGAAGCTGCTCGCCACGCCGCTGCTGGTGGATTTGCGCAATATCTACCCCGCCGAAGAGGTGCAGCGCGCCGGGTTGAAGTTGGTCGGCGTGGGGAAGAAGGCGGATTGAGGCGATTTAAATCCTCCCCCGCAAGGGGGAGGTGTCGCCAAAGGCGACGGAGGGGGAGGACGGCT
>JBHYGP010000387.1:0-2874 GCA_051858935.1 Sphingomonas sp. | reverse complement strand
GGAATATGGCGCGGCCTCCGCGCCCTGCTGTTCGGTGACGAGCATGAAGAAACGCTGCGCGAACGCATCGAGGATGCGATCGACGAAGCTGAGGACGGCAAGGACCGCAAACCCGCGAAGGGCGACCTCTCCCCGCTGGAGCGCAAAATGCTCCGCAACCTCCTCCATTTCGGTGAGCGCGACGCGGGCGATGTCGGCGTCCCGCGCGCCGACGTCATCGCGGTGGACGAAGCGACGAGCTTCGCCGAGCTGGTCCAGATATTTGCCGAGGCGGGGCATAGCCGCTTGCCGGTGTATCGCGAGAAGCTCGACCGGGTCATCGGCATGATCCATATCAAGGACGTGTTCGCGGTGCTCGCCGCCGGGGCCGGGCCGCCGTCGAAGATCACCGATCTGATGCGCCAGCCGCTCTATGTCCCGCAATCGATGGGCACGCTCGACCTGCTCGCTCAGATGCAGGCGAGCCGCACCCACCTTGCCATCGTGCTCGACGAGTATTCGGGGACCGAGGGGCTGATCACGATCGAGGATCTGGTCGAGGAGATTGTCGGCGAGATCGACGATGAGCATGACGACGCACCCGAGGCGCTGTGGACCCCGCTCGACAATGGCGGCTGGGATGCCGATGCCCGCGCCGAGCTGGAGGATGTCGCCGCAGCGATCGATCCGCGGCTGGGCGAGGTCGAGGAGGATATCGAAACGCTGGGCGGCCTCGCCTTCATCTTGGCCGGCCATGTGCCCGAAGCGGGCGAGTGCCTCAAGCATCCGAGCGGCTGGACGCTCGAAGTGCTGGAGGCCGACGCCACCCGCGTCCGCCGCCTGCGCCTGCATCCGCCCGAAGACCTAGTCGAAGCCGAGGACTGACCATTGCGCCGCAAACTTCTGATCGCCACCGCAGCCATCATCGTCATCGGCGGCACAACCTATTGGTTCGCCTCGCGCCCCGATGTCGCGCAGCTGAGCGTCGAGGCGGCGAGCGGGGTGCGGCCCAAGCTGATCGACCCGCGGCGGGAGACGATCCCGACCGTCAAGATCGCGGATGCGGTAGGCTGGCCCGCCGGGGCCAAGCCGGTCGCGGCGAAGGGGCTGGCGGTCAATGCATTCGCCGGCGGGCTGGATCATCCGCGCTGGCTCTATCGCCTTCCCAATGGGGATGTGCTGGTCGCCGAAAGCAACTCGCCGCCGCGTGAGGATGGCGGGATCACCGGCTGGGTGATGAAGAAGCTGATGAACCGCGCTGGCGCGGGCGTCCCTTCGGCCAACCGCATCACCTTGCTGCGCGACGCCAATGGCGACGGCGTGGCCGAAGCGCGATCGGTGCTGCTGAGCGTCGAAAACGGGCTGGATTCGCCGTTCGGCATGGTCCTGGTCGACGACACGCTCTATGTCGCCAATCACAATGCGCTGATCCGCTTCCCGTTCAAGGCGGGCGAGACCAAGATCACCGGCAAGGGCGTGAAGGTCGTCGACCTGCCCGGCGGTGGTACTCACTGGACGCGCGACGTGATCGCCGGGCCGGAGGGCAAGCTCTATGTCAGCGTCGGCTCGGCGTCGAACATCGCCGAAAAGGGGCTCGACGCCGAAAAGAACCGCGCGACGATCCTCGAGGTCGATCCGCAGGCCAAGCGTTTCCGCATCTATGCCGCGGGGCTGCGCAACCCGGTCGGTCTGGCGCTGCACTCCGAGACGCAGCGGGTCTGGACCGTGGTCAACGAACGCGACATGCTCGGTTCGGACGGCCCGCCCGACTATCTGACCCAGGTGACACTTGGACAGTTCTTCGGCTGGCCGTGGAACTACTGGGGTGGCTATGTCGACGAGCGCGTTCAGCCGGAACGTCCCGACTTGCGCGAATATAGTGCACGGCCGAGCTATTCGATGGGGCCGCACACCGCGCCGCTGGGCCTGACCTTCGCCACCGATGTGAAGCTCGGCAGCGGATTTGCCAAAGGGGCGTTCGTCGGCCTGCACGGTTCGTGGAACCGTGTACCGGCGTCGGGCTATAAGGTCGTGTTCGTGCCGTTCGGCGAGCGCGGGCTGCCGGTCCCCGACGCTAAACCGGTCGATGTCCTTACCGGCTTCCTCGATGCCAAGGGCAAGGCGCAGGGCCGCCCGGTTGGCGTGATAGCGGACCGCACCGGCGCGCTGCTGGTCGCGGATGATGTCGGCAACACGATCTGGCGGGTGAGCGCGCCGGCTCAGTAATCGGCGGCGGCGTAGGACAGATCGGAATAGCCCGGCTCTTCTCCCCAGCTCGCACTCGCGGGTGCCACCGCGTCGCGGGCGCGCAGCTCGGCCTGATAGTCCGGCACCCCGCCCGATGGGGCGAGCGGCAGCATGCCGGTGACGGTGTAATGCGCGGCCACCGTGCCGGCGCAGCTGCCTAGCCCGCCGGTGACGAGCAGCGCCACGGCGATCAGTGGCCAGGGTCGGGGCGATCGGTTCATCGCGTGTCTCCTCGCCGCGTTCAACGGCATAGGGGAAACGCGGTTCCCTATTTGAGCAGCTTGGGCGCTTCCTGCATCAGCTTCTCGCGAATCTTGCCGGCAAACAGCGCCAGCATCGGGGGCAGATCGACCTCGGCATGGACATGGGCGTCATGTATTTCGAGTCGGCTGGCGACACTCTGTCCCAGCGCGCTGACGGTGAAATGGAGCGTGTCGCCCTCCCACCGCTCGTCGACCGTGCCACCGCCAGGAAACATCGACCCGATCTTGCCGATCCCACCCGCGATCCGCGCCCGCGCCGCGTCGCGGCCAAGCTTGTGGGGGATATCGACGATCACGGGTTCGGGCATGATGGTTCCTTAGTTGGTTGTTTCAGCACCGCTGAAACGGTTGCGGCACCGGCCCGCTCCCCCACCCGGCCACCCAT
>JBHYGP010000386.1:0-2884 GCA_051858935.1 Sphingomonas sp. | reverse complement strand
ACTGCGCACCACATTGGAAGAGCTTGAGCGTCGCGACGAGCAACGCACCAGCGAGTTGAGCGAGGTCAATGACCGGCTCGCGCTGGCTGATCGCGACAAGACGCGGTTTCTGGCGGCGGCGAGCCATGACCTGCTCCAGCCGCTCCACGCCGCGCGCCTGTTCACTGGTGCACTCGCACGCGATGCGTCGCCCGCGCAAACGCCTCTGGTCGGCCAGATCGAAAACTCGCTGCTCGCGGCGGAAGATCTGCTGCGCTCGCTGCTCGATATCAGCCGGCTCGATGCGGGTGGCGTGACGCCCGAGCCGGTCGCGATTCCCCTCGCGCCGTTCCTGTCGGATCTGATCGAGAATTTCCGCCCGGCGGCAACCGCACAAGGGCTGAAGCTGCGCGCGACCGCGCTACGCGGCGCGGTACGCTGCGATGCCGGGCTGCTGCGGTCGGTGTTGCAGAACATCATCGGCAACGCGCTGCGCTACACCCCGACCGGCGGCGTCCTGGTCGGGGTGCGCCGTCGCGGTCCCGACTGGCGCATCGACATCGTCGACACCGGGGTCGGGATCGGCGCGGCGCAGATCCCATCGATCTTCGCCGAATTCACCCGGCTGGGCGAGGTGGAGGCCGAGGGGCTGGGCCTGGGCCTGGCGCTGGTGCGGCGCATATTGCCGCTGATCGGCGGTCGGCTGGACGTTCGCTCGCGCCCTGGTCGCGGCAGCCGGTTCAGCCTGACCCTGCCCGCCGACGATGCCGCTGCAGGGGACAGCCCCGCCGCGCCGGTGCCGGCCACCGCACCGCTGCGCGCGCTGACCGTTCTGGTTGTCGACGACGACGCCCGCATCGTGGCAGCGACCCTCGCACTGCTCGCGGCGATCGGGCATCGCAGCATCGGCGCACGCGATGCGCCCGAGGCACTGGCGGCCGCAGACCAGGCCGACGCCGCACTCGTCGATGTCCAGCTGGGCGAAGGCCAGACCGGCCTGACGCTGATCCCCGAATTGCGCAAGCGGCGACCGGGCCTGCCGATCCTGCTGGTGACCGCCGAAACCGGCGCGGAGATCCGCGCGCAGGCCGCGGAACTGGGCGTGGAGATGCTTGCCAAGCCCGCCACCCCGGAAGCGATCGACGCATTCCTGCGCACCGCGTCAGTCGCGCGAATCGATCCCGAGTGAGCGCGCAACCAGCGCCGCCTGGGTCCGGGTGCGCACGTCAAGCTTGCGCATGATCGCGGTCATGTGAACCTTCACGGTCGCCTCGCTGATGTCGAGGCGATGGGCAATCTGCTTGTTGAGCTGGCCGTCAAGCACCGCGAGGAGGACCTTGAGCTGCATCGGGGTGAAGCCCGCCACCGTCTTGCGGACCTGATCCATCGGCTGCTCGCTCGCCGGCTGCTCGGCCGGCGCGACATGGTTAAGCGCGCGGGCGATCGCATCCTCGATCGTCGCAAGGTCGCATCCCTTGTGCAGATACCCGACCGCGCCGAAGGCCCGCGCCTCCCCCGCCGCCTCGGCCCCGGCGCTCGACACCACCAGAATCGGCACATCGGGGCATTCAGCGTGGAGCAGCGCGATGCCCGAATAGCCGACCGCGCCGGGCATTTTGAGGTCGAGCAGTATCAGGCGCAACTCCTGCGCCGATGCGGCAGCGGCGGCGGCAGTAGCTAACGTCCCCGCCTCGATGATTCGGACACCCGACATGACCCGCTCGACCGCCAGTTTCAGCGCCTGACGGAATAGCGGGTGATCGTCGGCGATCAGCACCGTCCCGTTCATGGCGCGCACATCCGATCCACCTGATCGCCCTCCAACATCTCAGCTCCGGTCCTACCAGCCGATCAGGCCCCCGCAATGGGTAGCCTGGCTACGACTATGGTCGCAATGGGCGACCCAGCCAAGTTGTCCTACAATCCTACCTGTCGCGCTTATCGGGGGCGACGCGTGTCGCGATCAGAATATGGGGCGATGCCTTGTCGCGGCAGAGCCCCGGCGGCATCACGGATCTGAACTCAGGCGACGTTCTGCGGGTCGCGAAAACATAACCGCGAATGACACCGGTAGCAAAGCCGGATCTGATACTTAGGGGAGTGACAGCATGAAGAAATTGGCTCTTGCGATCAGGGTTGCGGCACTCGGCTCGACCGCGCTGGTCCCTGCGGTCTATGCGCAGCAGACCGAAGCTGCGCCCGAGGACGCACCGGTCGAAGAAGAAGTCGTCGTCACCGGCATTCGCGCCTCGCTCGAAAACGCGCTCGACATCCGGCGCAAGGCCGATGTCATCCTCGACGGCATTTCCGCCGACGATATCGGCAGCACCCCCGACCTCAATCTGGGTGAGGCGCTGCAGCGCATCCCCGGCGTGCAGATCAACCGCTCCGCTGACCGGCGCGACGCGTCGATCAGCGTGCGCGGCCTGCCCAGCCAATATACCAAGACGACGGTGATGGGGCAGAGCATCGCGACCCCGACCTTTGGCACGCGCGGCAACGGCAACCCGTTCGGCATTTTCGACGCAGCGATCTTCAGCGGTGCCGACGTCATCAAATCGTTCACCGCCGAAATTCCGGCCGGCGGCCTCGCCTCGAACGTCGACCTGCGCCTGCGCTCCGCCCTGTCGCGCAAGCCGGGCTTCGTCGCCCGCGCCGAGCTGCAATATGAAGAGACGACCGAGGACGCCAATCCCGGTTATTTCCTGTCGGCGGTCAAGCGCATCACACCGAATTTCGGCGTCTATGCCACCGGCTCCTACGCCAAGCAGAGCTTTCGCCGCGACACGATCCGGGTCAATTCCTACACTTCGTTCAGCGACGCGCGCCGCGCTCAGCTCGCCGCCACCAATCCGGCGTTCGACATCCCGCTGACCGACTCCAACGGTGTGGCCAACGACATCGT
>JBHYGP010000385.1:0-2887 GCA_051858935.1 Sphingomonas sp. | reverse complement strand
ACGCGCGATCCGGCAAGCAGCGGATAGGGGTCGACCGGCGTCCCCTGATGCCAGCGCTCGCCGGGGGCCATCCGGTTGACGCCGAAATGAAGGTGGAAGTTGCCCGCGCCCGCATTGCCGGTGTCGCCGACATAGCCGAGCACATCCCCGGCCCGCAGCACCCTGCCCTCCGCAATCCCCGGCGCGTAGCCCGCGAGATGGGCATAGTAGTAGATCCCCGCACCATCTACCGAGCGCTGATAGAGCGTGATCCCCCCGCCACCGTTCGAGTAGAAAAGCTTCTCCACCCGCCCGTCCGCCGCTGCGATCACCGGCGTGTTGGCGGGGGCCATGATATCGAGTCCCTGATGCACCCGCATGCCCCCGCCCCGCGCCTCGCCCCAATTGCTGCGCAGCGTCTCGACGCGCACGCCCTGAACCGGGACGACCAGCCCGGACGGAGCCGCAATCGCCACCTTTGGCGGCGGCGCGGGAACCGGCGAAGGCTGAGCGGTAGCGATACTCGGCTCAACCACACGGATCGTCGCGGCAAGGAAAGCGATCACCGCGACCGCGCAGCCCGCCACCACCCACAGTGCGATCCGCAGCCGGCTCATTCCTGAAAGATCACCGGCGTGCCGGGCGACACCATCAGCGCCAGCCGCGCCGCATCCCAATTGGTCAGGCGGATACAGCCATGGCTCTCGCTCCGCCCGATCAGATGCGGCTCGGGCGTGCCATGGATGCCGTAGTGCTCCTTGCTCAGGTCAATCCACACAACGCCCACCGGGCTGTTGGGACCGGGGGGCAGCAGCGCGTCGGGCTTCTTGTCGCTGACATCCCAGAACAGTTTCGGATTGTAGTGAAACTCCGGGTTGGTCGCGACGCCGTTGATCTTCCAGCTCCCGATCGGCAACGGATCGCGCTTGCTTCCCGTGGTGACGTTGAACTGCGCGGCGAGCATGCCCTTGCCATCGAACACGCGCAGCACCTTGTCCGACTTGTCCACCACGACGCGGTTCGCCTTGGGTTGAACAGCGTTGACGTTCAGATCGGTCAGCGTCTTGCGCCATTCAGGTTTGATATCAGCGGGATAGGCGCGCGACGCTGGGATCGCATTGGGAAATTCGACCGGCACGCCCGGAGCAAGCCGGGTATCGGCGCTGTTCAGTTCGATCAGCACCTGGGGGGTGGTGTGGAACATCTCGGCCAGCTTCTCGAGCGCCGAGCGATAGCCCATGGTCGTGAGCTTCGCCTGCGCCTGCGGATCGCGCGGCCAGGGGCGGACGAACGGTCCGGCCAGCATCTCGGGCGTCAGCCGCACGATCCGCGTCGGCCGGATCGCGCGATGGGCATGCAATGCCTGAAGCGTCCGCGCATCGGTCTTGCCGGTCACCGGAATCTGGCGCGTAATCTGAAACGCCTTGAGCGCGGCGGTCAGCCCCGGCCCGTCGCGCCCGTCGAGCGGCCCGGGCGGAAAGCCGAGATGGTCGAGGATCACCTGAACGTGCAGGATGTCGCGGCTGAGCGCGGGCTTGGCGGGAGCAGCCTTTTCCGTCGCGCCAGTCTGCGCCTGAACCATCGCGGCACCACCCGACGCCAGCGCGATCGCCCCGACTAACCCTGCAACACCCTTATGCACGCCCATTCTCCATCCGGTTCGCGGGTAGAACGGCGCAGCGGCGCAGCGGTTTCCCCGCCCCCTGCGATCAGCCGCCAAGGATCGCGGCGAAATCCCGCACTGCCGCCGCTTCGTCTCCGCCCCACACCGCGCTGGAAACCGCAATGAAGTCCGCGCCCGCGCTCACCAAAGGCGCGGCATTGGCCGGGGTAATCCCGCCAATCGCGACGCAGGGGATTTCGAATACCGTCGTCCACCAGGACAGGATAGCCGGGTCGGGACGATGCGTCGTCGGCTTGGTTGTGGTGGGATAAAATGCGCCAAAGGCAACATAATCAGCCCCCGCCTCACCCGCTTCCATCGCCAGATGGCGGCTGTCGTGGCACGTCACGCCGATCTGCGCCGCCGGGCCAAGCACCGCACGCGCCTCGCGCGGGTCGCCATCACCCTGCCCCAGATGTACGCCGTCAGCCCCCAGTCGCTTGGCCAGGCTGATGCTGTCATTGACGATGAACGCCACTTCGCGATCGGCACAGATACGCAGCAACGGGTCGGCCAGCCGCGCCGCTTCATGCTGGTCGACATCCTTGACCCGGAACTGGAACGCCGCCACCGGCCCGGCATCGAGTGCCCGGGCCAGCCGGTCGGCGAAGTCGCCGTCCACGTCGAGCGGCGAGATCAGGTAAAGCTGGCAGGGCGGCCGTTTGTCGTCACGCTTGAACTGCGCGGCGAATTCGGGGCCGAGCGGCGGCAGGGCGTCATCATCGATCATGTCCGCGCTGATAGGCCGCGACGCGCCGGACGGGAAGCGGCAGATTTTCGCGATGCAACGGCTGGCGCGCGCAAACATTTGCCCTAGATTGCGCCGCATGTTGCTTCGCCTCACCCCGTTCGCCCTCATCCTCACCGCCCTTCCCGCCGCCGCACAGGAAGCCGAACGCGAACCGATGCGCACCCGCATCTATATCGGGCCACAGTTGTCGCCAGCCACGCCCGGCGCGAAGGACCTCTCCTTCGGCCCGTTCTTCGACGTATCGCGCGCACGCGGCGACGCACTGTTCGATTTCGAGGCGCCCGATGAGAGCTTCGGCTTCCCGCTGGTCGAGGCGGGCGGGGTCGAATTCGGCCCCGCGCTCGGCTTCAAGGGCAAGCGCAAGGCGGCGGACATCGGCGTGCCGCTGCACGAAGTCGGCTTCAGTTTCGAAATCGGCGGCTTCGCCCAGACCTATCTCGCCAGGAACCTGCGCGTCCGGGCCGAGGCGCGGCACGCGGTGAGCGGCCATGACG
>JBHYGP010000384.1:0-2888 GCA_051858935.1 Sphingomonas sp. | reverse complement strand
AGCGGTAAAGCGCGCGTCGCCGAGCCGGTGGACGGAGGCTGGCAGGTCAACCAGTGGCTCAAGAAAGCTGTGCTCCTTTCCTTCCGCCTCAACGACAATCGCGTCGCCGATGGCGGATTCGACAAGGTGCCGCTCAAGACCGCCGGCTGGGACGACGCACGCTTCCGCGCCGCGGGCTTCCGCCAGGTGCCGGGCAGCGTCGTGCGCCACGGCGCGCATATCGGCCGCAACGTCGTGCTGATGCCCAGCTTCGTGAACATCGGCGCGTTCGTCGGTGAAGGCACGATGGTCGACACCTGGGCGACCGTCGGCAGCTGCGCGCAGATCGGCAAGAACGTCCACCTCTCGGGCGGCGTCGGCATTGGCGGCGTGCTCGAACCGCTTCAGGCCGATCCGGTGATCATCGGCGACGGCGCCTTCATCGGCGCGCGCGCCGAAGTGGCCGAAGGCGTCCGCGTCGGCGAGGGCGCGGTCCTCTCGATGGGCGTCTATCTCGGCGCCAGCACCAAGATCGTCGACCGCGCCACCGGCCACATCTACCGCGGCGAAGTCCCCCCCTATGCCGTCGTGGTCCCCGGCACCCTCCCCGCCGAGGATGGCAAGCCGGGCCTCTACTGCGCCGTGATCGTGAAGACGGTGGACGCCCAGACCCGCAGCAAGACCGGGATCAACGAGCTGCTGCGCGACTGATCGGCACGAGGGGCGCAGAAACGATTTTCCTACAAGGCATGCGATGCGCTAACCCGTATCGCATGCGACCAACCCTGCACCCCGCCCCGGCTGACACCGCGCATACACACGCATTTTTTGTCAGCATTGTCGTCAGTTTCGTCGGAGCGTGCCCCGCATGACCGATCCGATGACCTATGGGCGCTACCTCGCCCTCGACCAGCTGCTGACCGCGCAGCACCCGATCTCGGACGAGCATGACGAACTGCTGTTCATCGTCATCCACCAGACCAAGGAACTCTGGCTCAAGCAGATGATCGCCGAGCTGGAGGTCGCACTCGACCTGGTTCGCAGCGATCGACTGGTCGAGGCATATAAGGGCCTCGCCCGCGTCAGCCGGATTCAGGCGGTGATGACGCTGTCATGGGAAATCCTGACCACGATGACGCCGAGCGATTACACCCGCTTCCGCGACGTCCTCGGATCGAGCAGCGGGTTCCAGTCCGACCAGTTTCGCGCGGTCGAGACGATGCTCGGCCTGCGCGGCGGCGGCGTGCCGGGGCCGCTGACCGAGAAATATGGCGCCGCACCGAGCCTGTGGGACGAAGCCAATGCCGCGCTAGCCCGCGCCGGATTCGACCTGCCCGCTTCCGCGCTGAACCGCGACTGGGCGCAGCCCTATGAGGCCAGCCCCTCAGTCGAGACGGCCTGGGCGCAAGTCTACCGCGAGCCGGGCACGCATTGGGAGCTATACCAGCTCGCAGAAAAGCTGGTCGATATCGACGACGCGCTCGCCACCTGGCGGCACAAGCATGTGCTGACCGTCACCCGCGTGATCGGCATGAAGCCCGGCACCGGCGGCACCCCAGGCGCGTCCTACCTTCAGTCCACCCTGACCAAGCGCGCCTTTCCCGAACTCTGGTCGCTGAGAACGCTGCTATGATCGTTCAGTGCTCCGGCGCAGGCCGGAGCCCGGTCGGCACGCGATGCCATTCGCTTCCAGCGCTCCGGCCTGCGCCGGAGCACAGCAGGTGACCATGATCAGCTACAAGCACCTCTTTCAGCGTTCGATCGCCGCGGCCCCCGACCGGCTGCACTTCGCGGCGCACAGCCATCACCTCTGGCCCGACGCGTCGTTCGTCGGCCATCAGGCGGCATGGCACGACGCCGCGCGCCTCGCCGACCGCAAATGGGACCGGGTGATGGGCGAGATCTGGCCCGCAGCCCAAGCGCATTTCGCCGCCGAACTGGCGCTCCCCGACCCGTCGTCGGTGATCTTCGCCGGCAACACCCACGACTTGATCCTGCGCATCGTTTCCGCCCGCAGCGAGCGCCCCTTGCGCATCCTCACCAGCGATGGCGAGTTTCACAGTTTCCGCCGTCAGGCCCAGCGCTGGATCGAAAGCGGACGCATCACGCTCGACACCGTCGCGCGCGGCCCCGAGTTCGACGCCCGCTTCCTCGCCGCCGCGCGCAGCGGGAACCACGACCTGATCTTCGTCAGCCACGTCATGTTCGAAACCGGCGCGGTGTTCGGCGCCATCGCCGACCTCGCCGCGCTCGCAGATCCCGAAGGCCCGTGGGTCGTGGTCGACGGCTATCACGGCTTCATGGCGATGGAGACCGATCTGTCGGCGGTCGCCGACCGCATCTTCTACACCGCCGGGGGCTATAAATACGCCATGGCCGGCGAAGGCGTCGCCTTCCTCCACTGCCCGCCCGGCTTCGGCCCGCGCCCCGAAATCACCGGCTGGTACGCCGAATTCGCCGATCTCGAAGCCCCGCCGCCCGGCCAAATCGGCTATGCCGCCGATGCAATGCGCTTCATGGGATCGACCTTCGACCCCAGCGGCCTCTATCGGCTGGTCGCCGTCCGCGACATGTTGGCCGAAGAAGGACTGACCACCGCAGCAATCAACGCCCATATCGCGCCGCTGCGCGAACAGCTCCTCGCCGCTCTGCCCGGAACGGCGCTCGCCGACGTCGAATTGCTCAACCCCGGCGGCAACCCGCGCGCCCGTTTCCTCGCGCTGCGTTCACCCCATGCGGCAACATGGAAGGAAGCGCTGATGGATCAGGACATCGTCACCGATGTGCGCGGCGATGTGCTGCGGATCGGCTTCGGCCTCTACCACGACGCTCGCGACGTCGAGCGGCTAGTCGCTGCCCTCAACGATCTTGGCGACGCCTAACCGCGGAATCTCGATCGCCGGGCAACG
>JBHYGP010000383.1:0-2888 GCA_051858935.1 Sphingomonas sp. | reverse complement strand
CCGCCCGGTCGAGCTGCACCTGGATGAGGCGGGCAATCATGGCTTTGGAGTCGGCCGACCCGATACACCCGCCGGCCAATGGCCCGCTCTGTTCGCCACCTGGCTCGACAGGCATCTGAACTAGATACGATAGTCGTCGGCGTCGCGCTGCGCGAGCAGCGCGGCAAACGGCGCGCGCGACTTGTTCCAGCCGCACAGCAGCGCCAGCAATGTCGCGAACACGCCGCCCAGCAGGATCGCATAGCTGCTGTCCGCCAGCCACTCACCCAGCGCGCCCATCGCCAGCGGCGCAAGCACCGCGCTGACGCAGGTGAAGAACAGCAGCAGTCCGGCGATAGACCCGTGCCGCCCCTTGTCATAGCAGCTGATCCCGGTCGAATTGATCGTCGGATACAATACCGACATGAACAGGCCGGTGGCGGGCAGCGCAAATATCGCGACCTCCCGCCCGCCGATCACCGCGACCCAGAACAGTGCCGCCATCGCCGCGCTGCACACCAGGATCACGCTCGCCCAGTCGAACCGCGACAACAGCCACACGCCCACGAACCGCCCCGCCGCGCGCAACACGAAGAAGATCGACACGACATAGGCCGCCAGCCACAGCCACGACCCCGAATAATCAGCGAGATAGGTCGGTGCCCACACATAGATCGCCGCCTCTGCCCCGACATAGAGCATCAGCGCGGTGCCGAAGAAGCGCGCGGGCGGATCGCCTGCCATGCGGATCGCCTCGCTCGCGCGGACCGGTTCGGTCCGCGTGACGATCGGGCGCGGGAACCGCGCGACGGCAGAGCCCAACACCAGCAGCGCGCACAGCATCGCCGCGATGATATAGACCCATTTCCAGCTCGCGCCGTTGAGCAGCATATAGGCGACAATGGCTGGCCCGATGATCGCGCCGACGCCGAAAAACCCCTCGATCAGGTTCATCGTCCGCGCATGCTCGCCGGTCGAGCGCGACAGGTCGCCAATTAGCGCCAGCGCGCCGGACTTGAAAATGCCGATGCCGATGCCGGAAATGAACAACAGGCTGGTGAAGAACAGGAAATCATGCCCCGCCGCGAATAGCGCGGAGCTGACCCCGAACAAGACCAGCCCGACCAGGATCGTCGCCTTGCGTCCGATCCGGTCAGCGAGAAATCCGAGCGCGATCGCCGAAATGCCGATCCCGGCCATCGTCGCGTACTGGAAGGAGCCACCCGCGGTCAGGCCCAGCTCGAACTCGCGGATAACTTCGGGGATGACGGTCCCGACCGAGTCGGTGGTCATCGCGAACATCGCGAACATCAGGAACACCAGTGCCTTGAGCAGCGTTGCCGCGCCGTCCCGTCCCGCCTGATCGTTCATCCCGCTCTCCAATCCATCATGTAACCGGCTGAAAGAACGGAAAGGGCGGGAGGCGCATGGCCCCCCGCCCTTCCCGCATGTCCGCTTACGGTCAGGGCGTGACCCGGAAGCGAAGGCCGATCGTGCGCGGGGTCGGCCCCGATCCCGACAGCGGGCCGGTGGTGCCGACAAAGGTCGGCCCCCGCTCGTCGGTCAGGTTATTGCCGATCAGCGCCAGTTCGTAATCCCCGTACCGCACGCCCAGGGTCAGGGCCATGACGTTATAGGACGGCGCCAGGATGCCGTTACCCTGCAACCGGTCGCCGCTGTGGCTGAGCGACAGATTGCCGAACAGGTTCACGTCATTGGCGATGTCGCCATTGTAACCCATGTCGACGCGGAAATTGTTCGACAGGGTGTTGGTCAGCCGCGCGCCGGGCCGCAGCAACGGCTGCGCCGCCGCCACGATCGGATTGACGCGCGTATATTTGCTGTCGTTGAAATTCCCGACAAAGCCGAGGTCGAAGCCCTTGAGCGGCGTCTTCCAGCGCAGCTCCAGATCCACGCCTTTGGTCTTCGCATCGCCAAAATTGGCAAAACCGTTGACGTCCGTGATCGACCCGGTGACCGAGGTCTGCAGGTTGGTATATTCGAGCTGATAGAGATTCAGCCCGATATTCACCGACCGGTCGGCGCTGCGCCATTTCAGGCCGAATTCATAGTTGGTCGAGGATTCGGGCTGGAGCACCACCCCCGTCGGTACGCCCGCGCCAGTCACCGACTGAACCTGCACCCGCGACTGGACGATGCCCGGACGGAACCCGGTCGATGCCGAGATGAACATCGTGAGGTCATCGGTCGGCAGATAGGACAGGTTGAGCCGCCAGGTGGTCACGTCCTCCGTGGTGGGCAGCGTCTCGGTCGCGTCCGCGAATGCGCGGTCGTCATGATATTGGCGCAAGCCCACCAGCGGGACCAGCTTTCCGTCGAACAGTTCGTAGCTGACCTCACCGAATACCGCGTAGTTTTCGGTCAGCGTGTCGTTGTCGGCGTTGATGACCAGCCCCGGCAGCGTCAGCGTGTTTTCCTGCGGGCCCGACCCGTTCTGGTAGGACCCACCGATCAGCCATTTGAACGGCCCGCTGCCGTTGGAATTCACCCGCACTTCCTGCGCGAACATGCTCGGCAGGAACTGGCTGGAGAAGGAGCCCGAGGGCGAGAGCGGGATGTTGATGCCGAACACGCCGTCCAGCTGGCTGGTCGCGCTGGTGATGGTGAACGCGTCGAAATCGACCGTCGCGGTCAGGCTGTAGAGCGTGAAATCGCCGTTCGAGAAGCCTTCCTGCCCCGCCGTGTTCTGGAAATAGGGCGGATTGACCGATGCAGTGAAGCCCGTGAAGCCCTGACGCGGACGGAACTTCCAATATTGCGCGCGGATGTTGACGTTGTCCGCCGGGCGAAACAGCGCGACGACGCGGATGTCGTCATTCTTGGCGACATTGACCCCGGTCTCATCGGGCGTGCCGTCGAACGGGCCATAATAGGCATCGGCCCTGCCC
>JBHYGP010000382.1:0-2893 GCA_051858935.1 Sphingomonas sp. | reverse complement strand
CATCAACCCCTTCGTCAACCGGTCATGCGCGCTCTTCTTGATCTGGCAGACCCGCGCGGCGCCGACACCGAGCACCTGACCGATCTCTTCGAGATTGAGTTCCTCGACATAATAAAGCTGCACCACCAGCTGCTCCTTTTCGGGCAGCTCGGAAATCGCCTCGATCAGCGCCTCGCGCTGGTCGGCGTCGGCGAGCTGGTCGAACGCGTCGGGTTCGTCGGACATGAACCACGGGCCTTCGTCCGAGTAGACATCGTCGATCGAATCGAACCGCACCGCCTCGGCACTGGCATAGTCGCTGCGCAATTTGTCGATCGTGACGCCGAGCTTCGACGCGACCGCCGCCTCGTCGGGTCGCGCGCCATCGGCGGCGAGAGCGGTCACCGCCTCCTGATAGGCGCGGCGGCGCTTCATCGCGCCCCGGGTGATCGTCGCCTGACGGCGCAATTCGTCGATCATCGCGCCACGCACGCGGGTGTGGAGATACTGGTCGAAGCTGACCAGGCCGCGATCCTCGAAGCTACCCGCAGCCTCGACCAAGGCGACCAGCCCGATCTGGACCAGATCCTCGACATCGATCAGCGTGCTCATCGACCCATGGACGTGCCAGGCGAGCCGGCGGACCAGCTGCATATGCTTGCGCACCAGCGCGTCCATGTCGCGCCGTGTGTCGCCACGGCGATCATAGGTGATCGCGAATTCGTTCGGGGCAGGCTGATAGGTCATGCGGCAAGTGCCTCCGGTGCGCCGATCACGGCGACGACCTCGACCGACTTGTCCTCGGGCACTTCAAAGAAGCTCATCACCGGGGTGTCGGGCAGGACGGTGCGGACGAGTTTGCGGATCGCGATTCGGATCGTCGGCTGGACCACCAAAGCGAACGGCTTGGCCTCGGCGACGAGCGGCTGGGCAGCGCGCTGCAGCGCGTCGACGATGCGGCGGCCCAGATCGGGCTCGATCGTGTGGCGCTTGGACGGGTCCGAACGGATCGCCTGACCGAGCAGCGCCTCAAGCTGCCCCTCCAGCGTCATCACGCGCAGCGGTTCGCGCACCCCGCACAGCCGCTGGATGATCAGGGGTCCGAGTTCGGGGCGGATCAGCTCGACAATCTCGTCGGCATCGCCGGTCTTTTGCGCGGCGAGCGCGATCGCGGCGGCGATGCGGCGGAATTCCTTGAGCGGGATATTCTCCGCCAGCAACCCGCGCAGCACCTGCGTGAGTGTCGTGATCGGCAGCGGGTTGGGCGAGAGCGAGGCGACCAGCTGCGCCGCGCGCTCGCGCAGACCGTCGAGCAGCGCCTGAACCTCGTCCGGGCCGAGCAGGTCGGAGGCGTTCTGGATCAGCGCCTGATTGAGGTGCGTCGCCATCACCGTGCCGGGATCGACCACCAGCCAGCCCTGCCCGGTCGCGGCATCAGCGTCAGCGGGCGAAATCCACATCGCATCGAGGCCGAAGGTCGGGTCCTTGGCAGGCTTGCCGGGCAGCGAACCGACCGCCTGGCCGGTGTCGAGCGCCAGCATCTCGTCGGGCGAGACGCTGTCCTCTCCGATCACCACGCCGCCGACGACGATGCGATAGGCATAGGGGGCCATGTTGATGTCGTCGCGCACGCGCACCTGTGGCACGACAAAGCCGAGTTCCTTCGACAGCTGACGCCGCACGCCGGTGATCCGGCCCATCAGCGCGCCGCCACGGCGCTCATCGACCAGCGGCACCAGGCCATAGCCGATGTCGATCATCACCTGCATATTGTCGGTGACCTCGTCCCAGCCGATCCGCGAGGGATCGACCGGTTCGGCGGCCTCGACGATGGCCGGCGGCGGGGGCAGCTTGCTCGCGCGCCACATCTTCCACGCCATATATCCCGACCCGGCAGCGGCGGGCAGGATGATGAAGGCGGGCATGCCGGGCAGGAAGGCGAGCAGGCCGGTGATCACCGCGACCGGGGTCCAGGTACGGTGGCTGGCGAACTGGCTGCCGATCTGGCCGGTCAGATCCTGATCCTTGTTCGCGCTGACACGGGTGACGATCGCGGCGGCGGCGATCGAGAGCAAAAGCGCCGGGATCTGCGCGACCAGTGCGTCGCCGATCGCCAGCAGCACATAGGTCTGCGCCGCTTCGCCCAGCGACATGCCGTGGCTGACCGGCCCCAGGATCAGGCCGCCGATGATGTTGATGAACAGGATCAACAGGCCCGCAACCGCGTCGCCCTTCACGAACTTGGACGAACCGTCCATCGCGCCGTAGAAATCGGCTTCGGTGGAAACCTCGATCCGGCGTGCCTTGGCTTCGTCGGGGGTGATCAGGCCGGCGTTGAGGTCGGCGTCGATCGCCATCTGCTTGCCGGGCAGGGCGTCGAGGGTGAAGCGCGCCGACACTTCGGACACGCGCCCCGCGCCCTTGGTCACCACGATCATGTTGATGATGATCAGGATCGCGAAGACGAACAGGCCGACGACATAATCGCCGCCGATCATGAACGTCCCGAACGCCTCGATCACATGGCCCGCCGCCGCCTCGCCCTCATGCCCATGGCCGAGCACGACGCGGGTCGAGGCGACGTTGAGGCCGAGCCGGAACAACGTCGCGAACAGCAACACGGTGGGAAAGGCGGAGAAATCGAGCGGCTTTTGCGCGTTCAATGCCACCATCAGCACGGCGAGGCTGATGATGATGTTCATGATGAAGAAGGCGTCGAGCAGGAAGGTCGGCACCGGCACGACCATCATCCCCACCAGCACCAGGATGGCGACGGGCAGCGCGAAGCTGCGGAGTGCGGGGACGATACCGCCCGAAAGGGTCGCTGCGTTCATTGCGGATCAGGCTCCCAGCCGGGCGAGCATCAGGTAGGCAAGCTTGGCGGTCTCCGGCGTCGGACGCAGCGGATTGATCA
>JBHYGP010000381.1:0-2894 GCA_051858935.1 Sphingomonas sp. | reverse complement strand
ACCAGCACATCGGCGGTGAACGGACCATAGCTGGTCTCGCCCTTGGCATCGACGGCATAGGCACCATTGTCGCCGACAATCCGCGCCTCAAGATCCGCGAGTCCGACGCCGAGCCCCGGTCGCGGTGCACGCAGATTGACCACGGGCTTGGCCATGCTGCCCGATACCCGCGCGGAAATCGGACCATAGGCGTTGGACCAGGCTTCAGCTGTGAGGCTGAGCGGCCCCGCCGGGTCATAGCGGCCCGACCCGCGGGTTACGCGGAACAGCGGCGCAGCAACCTTGAGATCGCTGAACCGGATGATCCCGTCCGGCCCGAAATCGAGCGACACCCGCGCCACTGCATTGCCGCCCAGGAAGCTGCGCACCCCATCGTTGAACAGCCGCGTGCTGCGCCCGACGATCCGGCCCTTGATCCCCCAGCCACCGCCAGCCGCAGCATAGAGATCCGCATCGGTCTCCAGATTGACGATGCCGATGCTGTCGATCTGATAATCGTTCACCCGCCCCTTGAGCGCGCCGGTGTAGCGCCCGGTGCTCATGTCGGCAGCAAGGATCGCGGTCGCATCGATCCGGTCAGAACGGATGCGAAGATTCTCCGACAAGATCTGGTCGCCGGTGATCGCGAGATCGCCCGCCAGCGTGACGTTGGTCAGCAGACCGCCCGCAGCCGCATTGAGGCCGGAGATGCGCGCCGCCTGTGCCTTGACCGGGATCAGGATGCGATCCGCATTCACCGTCGCCAACCCCTCGGCATAGAGCCGCTCGACTATTGTCTCGCCAAAGCCAAGCGCGGCCGCCTTGAGTTTGTAGTCCACCGTCGGCGTCGCGAACGGGCCGTTGAGCGCCACCTCGCCTGCCACCGAGCGACCGTTAAGATTGGGCGCGATCGCGCCGGGGGTGAGCAGCATTGCCTCAACCCGGAACTGATCGAAGCGGCTTTTCCCCAGGTCGAGCGTGCCGCTGGTCATCAGCGCCATCGCCTTTGAGCGCAACCGCAGCCTTGTGTCCGCGCGGCGCTGGTCGAGCGTGGCGTCGAGCGCAACCTGCATCCCGCCTGCGGTCAGCCGCTCGACCGGCCCCTTGAGATACAGGCCGGGCTGGGTTGTCCCGCGCACCTGCACATTGCCGCTGCGCGCGGCGATGCGCAAATTGGCGAGTTCACCCGCGCCCAGCCGACCGATCGCGCGGCCCTGCCAGTTCGACCAGCTTCCCGCGCCGCGCAGCTGCACCGCGAGCGGCGCTTCGAGCCCCGCCAGTCCCGCGACCAACCCGCCGACCGGCGCGGTCAGGTCCGCACGCAGGTCGAGCTTGTCGTCGTCAGGTACGGCGTCGAGCACCAGCGCAAGCCGGTCGCCACCCGAAGTCCCCAGCGTGCGCCCGTTGGCAATCACGCGCGCGCGGCGGTCGGCAATCTTCGCCTCGCCCGCTAGCGTCGCGATATGGCGCTGGCCTGCGACCGGAGCCTCCAGCACCAGTCGCTCGATGTTTAGCCGGGCAATGTCGATATCCAGATCAGGCAGCATCGGCGCATTGGGATCGCCCGGCTTGAGTTCGGGCAGCCGCGCCACGCGCACTAGCGGGCTGGTGGCGGATCGAATATCGACATGGTTGTTGAGAAACGCGAAGGGCCGCCAATCGACCTCGATCCGCGGCGAAGTCGCGAACACGCCCTTGGGGTCGCTGACCCGCACGTCGCGCAGCACCATCGCGCCATAGATCGAACCCTCGATCCGTCCGACCCGGATGTTGAGGCCCGAGGCGGTGGTGAAGCCCGCGAGCCGGTCAGCGACGAAGCGGTGGCCTACGCCCGTATCGAGGATCGCGACCGCGGCGAGCAACAGCGCGACAACGCTGCCCAGCGCAATCGCCGACCATTTCGCCACGCGCTGCCACATCGGCGGACGTGCGACGATTACGGTAGCCTCCTCGGTGGCCGCAGGTGCTTCCTCGACCATCAGAATGCCTGCCCGATCGAGATGTAGAGCGCGATCTTGCTCTCGCCCGGCTTGCGCGCGATCGGCGTCGCGACGTCGAGCCGCATCGGTCCGAAATTGGTGTAGAAGCGCCCGCCAATGCCCGCACCGAAGCGGATCCGGCTGAGCTGCGGCAGCGATTCTTCATAGACCTGCCCGGCGTCGAGGAACGGCACGATCCCGAAATTGCCGAAGCGATAGCGTGCCTCGATCGCGAACTCGTTGAAGCTGCGCCCGCCGATCGGCTTTTCGTCGGGACCACGCGGCCCCAGTTCCTGATAGCCGAAACCGCGCACCGACCCGCCACCGCCGGCATAATAGCGGCGCGAGGGGGCGAGGTCGTTGCGGTCGATCCCCTGGATCGTTCCGAACCGCGCCCGCCCGGCGAGCACGATGCTGTCGGTAATCGGCTGGTAGATCGTCCCTTCGGCCATCACCCGGGCATAGGGCCGCGCGGTGCCGCGTACCGAGGCTTCAGGGCTGACGTTCAGCTTCAGCCGCCAGCCGCGCGTCGGGTTGAGCAGATTGTCCGACTGATCCCACCCGGCAAACAGCGGCAGTGCGGCGATGAAATAGAGGCCCCGCTCGCGCGCGCCGCGGGTGAAGTCGAACCGATCCTCGCTGGTCCCGACCAGCTCGACGCCATAGGCATAGGTCAGCTTCTTCTGCCAGATCGGGGTCGAGTCATAGGACACCCGCGCCGACAGCGTGCCAGTAAGGCCAGTGAACGCCTCGACGTCGGAACGCAGCGCGGAGGCGACAATCTGGAACGTCCGGTCGCGCCGCCCGGCATTGGATCGGCGGAAGGTTGCCGACGCACCCTGTTCCTGCGTGCCGAGCACGCCCGTTACGATCAGCGCGCCTTCGGGCGGGAAGAGGTTGCGATGGGTCCAGCTGACCTCCGCGCGGAAGCCCTGG
>JBHYGP010000380.1:0-2896 GCA_051858935.1 Sphingomonas sp. | reverse complement strand
CCGGCATCCCGCTCGGCGATGACGGATAGGGCTTGGCCTTTTCCTCGATCGTGTGCGGCGCATGATCCGACCCCAGCACATCGGGCACACCCTGATTGAGCCAGTGCCACAGCCCGTCACGATGCGCGGCCGATCGGATCGGCGGGTTCATCTGCGCATAGCTGCCAAGGCGCGGATAGGCGTCCTCGCCCGCCAGCGTCAGATGCTGCGGCGTCACCTCGCATGTCGCAATGTCCTTGTGCTGGCTCAGCAACTCCAGCTCCGCCGGCGTCGTCACATGCAGCACATGGATGCGCCGCCGCGCCTCCCGCGCCAGCTTCAGGATGCGCCGCGTCGCCAGAATCGCCGACTCATCGTCGCGCCACACCGGATGCGACGACGGGTCGCCCGCCACCCGCTCGCCCTCGCGGTCGTTCATGCGGAACTCGTCCTCGGCATGGATCGCGACGCGACGATGCCCGCTCGCCAGCACCCGCGCCAGATTGGCGTCGTCCGACACCAGCAGATCGCCGGTCGATGCGCCCATGAAGATCTTGACCCCCGCCGTGCCCGGCATCCGCTCCAGCTCGGCCAGATGCTCGGCATTGCTGTTGGTCGCGCCAACGTAAAAGGCGTGGTCGCACCACATGCGATTCTTCGCGCGGGCGAGCTTGTCGTTCACCGCATCGGCGCTGTCGGTATTCGGCTTGGTGTTCGGCATCTCGAACACCGCGGTCACCCCGCCCAGCACCGCCGCACGGCTGCCGGATTCGAGGTCTTCCTTGGCCTCCAGCCCCGGCTCGCGGAAATGCACCTGGCTGTCGATGACACCCGGCAGCACGTCGAGCCCGGTGCAGTCGATCGTCTCGCCCGCATCCCCCGTAGCGCCGATCTCGATGATCTTGCCGTCGCGCACCCCGACATCGACCTGCGCCGGGCCGGAGGGCAGGTGGACGGTGCCACCAACGAGCTTCAGATCGAACGTCGCCATCTCAGCCTCTTTCGCTTGCCTTCCCCGCCTCCTACCTGTTCGCCATGAGTGATGCCACCCTGCCCCAAGCGACTCTTCTGGCCGACCGTGCCCTGATCCGCGTTTCCGGGGAGGATGTGCGGGGGTTCCTGCAAGGACTGGTGACGCAGGATGTCAATGCGGTGCGTCCCGATGCGCCGCTCTGGGCCGCGCTGCTCTCGCCACAAGGCAAGGCGCTGTTCGACTTCATCCTGTGGGCTGACGATGCTGACATTCTGATCGACTGCGAGGCTGGACAGCGCGACGCACTGATCCGTCGCCTGTCGATCTACCGCCTGCGTCGCCCGATCACGATAGCGGCCGCAGAGGGCGGCGTTCACTGGTCGCCGGATGCAGGACGCGGCGTTCCTGATCCGCGACTCGCCGCACTAGGCTGCCGCTGGTTGGGGGAGGGCAAGGGGGAGGCCGCGACCGGCTGGCTGGAACATCGCCTCCGCCTCGGCGTGACCGAAGGGGTCGAGGAACTTGGTCAGGACAAGACCCTCTGGCTCGAATGCAACGCCGCCGAGCTGAACGGCGTCAGCTTCTCCAAGGGCTGCTATGTCGGGCAGGAGAATACGGCGCGGATGAACTGGCGCGCCAAGGTCAACCGCCGCCTGATCGTCGCGCCGCTCGGCGAGGCTGGCGAGCGCACCCGCGCCACCTATCCCGAGCTCGGCCTGATGGTCGAACATCGCCGGGTCGAGGCGCTGGGTGATGCGATCATCCCTGATTGGCTGGCGGCAGCACTCGACTCAGATGCCTGACCATTCAAGGCCGCCGGGCAAGTCGAACGCCGCATAATCGACCTGCAACACCCGACGGCGTCTCGGTGTCAGCGCCGCAGCCGACGCATGCAGGATCGGCGTTGCATAGACCCAGACATCCCCGGCGTCCGCAAGACAGGCATGGGTACCGCAAGCCGCCACGGCAGCGTCGATCGCGTCCTCGCGCACCAGACCCAGCCGGTGCGATCCCGGCGCGATCAGCAGCGGCGCATTATCGTGCCCCACATCGTCGAGGTGAACACGGATCGTGACCATCCGTTCGAGCAGCGCAAAAGGCGGCGCGACATGGAGCAGGCCGGACTTGACGGTCCACGGCCCGAATCCCGCGACCTCGCGCCGTTCGCGGACACAGATTGTGCGGTCCTGATGCCAGCCCAGCGACCAGTTGGCGCTGGCACTCTTGTCAAAGAGGATCGCGCGCACCGGACGCGCATGTTCTCCGGCAAAGGGTGCGATCCGTGCGCCGATCGCTCCGGTTGCGGCCAGCAGCGCGTCGAGCGCAGGGACCCCGCGCAACCGCACGCCCGCCCTGTCGGTTGGCTGCTCGCCGAGCGCGACCTCAATCTCATCGAGTTGGCCGACGGCAGCCGCTTCCATCCGCGCCGCGCCGCTGATCGCGTAGGTGTCGAGCATCAGCTCGCCGGATCGTACATGAACTCACGCAATTCCTGCGAACACCGACAGGCAACGGCAATTCTGCGCGCCCATTCGATCGCAGCCTCGCGTGCCGGCAGCTCCAGCACGGTGAAGCCGCCCTTCAACCGGCTCCCCGGATAGATGTCGGGCGACACCCCACCATCCGCGTCGACCAGCACCGGATCGATGCCCTCGTGGATACCACCAGCGAACACATAGACCCCTGCGGCCTTCGCCTCGTCGTTCACCGCGCGCGCCGCGTCGCCAACGGCGGTGAGCTCGTCCGCCGACACCGTCATCGCCTCGCTCGGGAACGAGATCAGATATTTTGTCATCGCGGGAGAATGCCGGGAGCTGCCGGCATCTGCAATCGCCTCAGCCATTCGCCGATCTCTATCTGAGTGACCGGCAGATAAGCGAGATCGTGACCGACGTCGCGCACGCGCAGCAGCGTCGCATGGGGTGACGCAGCTGCAAGGCGCTC
>JBHYGP010000379.1:0-10576 GCA_051858935.1 Sphingomonas sp. | reverse complement strand
AGCAAATAGTTGAACGCGGTCACCGCCGCCAACCCGCCCGCCCCGGCAATCGCCGAACCGGTCAGAAACCAGCCCGAAATGCCGAGCAGAGCGACCGAGGCCGCCGCCGCAATCCCCGACAGCAGCAACGGCCAGCCAAGCCCGACATGTCGCCCGATGCCCAATTGCGCGGCGAGATGGTCCATCGCCTTCACAGCCGCACCTCCGCCTGCGCCTGGGCTGCGAGCGCCATGTCGTGCGTCGCGACCAGAATGGCTTGGGTCTTGGCCAGTTCGACAAGCAGCGCCGTAATCTGCGCAGCGCTGGCGGCATCGAGATCGGCGGTCGGCTCGTCGCATAACAGCAGCGGGCGACGCGACAGCAGCGCACGTGCGAGGCCAAGGCGGCGCAATTCGCCCCCGGACAAACCCGCCGAGCGATGATCGAGCGGCAGGTCCAGTCCGCCGCGCGCCGCGAGTAGCGGATCGAGCCCAACGCGGTGGCACACCTCAAGAATTTCGGCATCGCCCGCATCGGGCCGGGCGAGCGCGAGATTATCGCGCAGCGTTCCCGGCACCACCAGCGGTCGCTGTGCCGCCCAAGCTATATCCGGCCCGGCGACAACCGAGACGGCACCCTCCAAAGCTGCAACCTGCCCCGCACAGGCGGCGAGCACGCTGGTCTTGCCGCTGCCCGTCGGACCGGTCAGCGCGATCAGGCCGGTCGTCCCCAGGCTGAACGACACCGGCCCGATGCGCGCACCGGGCCACGCGATGATCAGTCCCTCAACCACGATCCCGGAAAACCGAGCAGCCGTGGCAGCCAATGCCGGCAGCGGCTCGCAGAGTGGATCGACCACCGCATGCGCGGCCTCGCCCAGCTGCTTTTCATGATAGGCGGCGGCAAGGCGGCGCATCGGCAGATAGAATTCCGGCGCCAGCGCCAGCGCGAACAGCGCCTCGCGAAAGGTCAGCGTCTCGGGGACCGGGAAGGGGAGGATGCCGAGCAGGCTGAACCCGCAATAGACCGCGACCAAAGCGACCGAGAGCGCGGCGAAAAACTCAAGCACCGCACTGGACAGGAATGCGATCCGTAGCACCGCCAGCGTGCGCGTCGCGACCCCGTGCGTGGCAGCGCCGATCTGGCGCGTGATCCGCTCCCCCGCACCGAAATGACGGATCATCGCGAGACTGCGCAACCGTTCGACGAACAGGTCGGAAAGCTGCTCCAGCGCGCGCAGCTGCGCATCGGCCGCGCGGCGCGCCATTGTGCCTGCCAGGATCATGCCGAGGATGAACGGGATCAGCGTCCCGATGAGGATCGCCGCCGCAATCGGACTAGCCATCGCGACACAGCCCGCGACCAGCAACGGCCCCATTGCCGCCGCGTACCGCACGGGCAGAAAGCGCGCGGCATGGGCCTCGATCCGGTCGACATGATCGATCGCGATCGCGGCGCTCTCGCCGATCGGGATGGCACGCGGAAGCGGCTCGCCCAGCAGGCGGCGATGCAGCCGCGCACGCAACGGTGCGACGCTGCGCTGCGCCTCACGAATCGCGAGCGACTGAGCGGCGAAGCCCGACAGCGCACGGATCGCACCGCCGCCCAGCATTGCAACAACGCCGGTGAGCGGCGTCGATCCCTCGATCAACGCGGAGACGGCCGCCGCCAGCCCCCAGGCAAAGGCCGCAGCGCCACCAATGTCGAGAAGCCAGAAGGCTCCGGCGCGACTGCCTTTTCGCATGGGGTGGACCTTCTGCCTAATCGGTTGCCGGGTCGAGTCCGTACTATTCCCGATGTCGGCATGCCAGCGGGCCTCTTAGGGCGGCGCGGTACACGTCCCGCAAATGGGGGGAATGACGATGATAGATATGGCAGTTGTCGAGCTGTCGCGGCTCCAGTTCGCGCTCACGGCAATGTATCACTTTCTGTTCGTGCCGCTGACGCTCGGCCTCGCCTTCATGCTGGTGATCATGGAGACGGTCTATGTGATCACCGACCGGCCGATCTGGCGCGACATCACGCGCTTCTGGGGAAAATTGTTCGGAATCAACTTCGTGCTTGGTGTTGCCACCGGCATCACGATGGAGTTCGAGTTCGGTACCAACTGGGCCTATTATTCGCACTATGTCGGCGACGTCTTCGGCGCGCCGCTCGCGATCGAAGGGCTGATGGCCTTTTTCCTCGAAGCGACCTTTATCGGCCTGATGGTGTTCGGGTGGGACAAATTGTCCAAGCGGCAGCATCTCCTGACCACTTTCATGGTCGCGCTGGGCACGAACCTGTCGGCGGTGTGGATTCTCATCGCCAATGGCTGGATGCAAAACCCGATCGGCTCGCGATTCAATCCCGAAACGATGCGCATGGAAGTCGTCGACTTCATGGCGGTGATGTTCAATCCCGTCGCACAGGCGAAGTTCGTCCACACCGTCAGCGCGGGCTATGTCCTCGCCTCGGTGTTCGTGCTCGGCATCTCGTCCTGGTATCTGCTCAAGGGTCGCCACGTCGAATTCGCCAAGCGCAGCTTCGCGGTCGCGGCGGCGTTCGGCCTTGCCTCGTCCTTGTCGGTCGTCGTGCTCGGCGACGAGAGCGGCTATGCGCTGACCGACAACCAGAAGATGAAGCTCGCCGCGATCGAGGGTGCCTGGCATACCGAACCTGCACCGGCCGGTCTGTCGATCTTCGGCATCCCGTCCAATGAGGGGCGCGAGACCAAGTATGAGGTCAAGATTCCCTATGTCCTCGGCCTCATCTCCACCCGCAGCCTGACCGGCGAGGTCGCCGGCATCACACCGCTGGTCGAACAGGCCCGCGTCCGCATCGTTCGCGGCATCGACGCCTATGATGCGGTGGAGAAACTGAAGGTCGACCGCACCAACCTCGCCGCGCGCGAGCAGTTCGAGCGGAACAAGGCCGATCTCGGCTATGCGATGCTGCTCAAGCGCTATGTCGCCGATCCACGTCAGGCCGATGCGGCGGCGATCGACAAGGCGGCATGGTCGACCGTGCCCAACGTGCCGGTGCTGTTTTGGCTGTTCCGCGGCATGGCGGGGCTCGGCTTCTTCTTCATCGCCTTCTTTGGCGCGGCGCTCTACTTCGCCAATAGCCGCAAGTTCGACCGCAAATGGTTCCTGCGCACCGCAGTCTGGGTGATCCCGCTGCCATGGGTCGCGATCCAGGCTGGCTGGCTGATCGCGGAGATCGGCCGTCAGCCCTGGGCGGTCGAAGGCGTGCTGCCGACCTTCCTCGCCGCATCCAGCCTGACGGTTGGACAGGTCTGGGCGACGATCATCGGCTTCACTTTGATCTATGGCGTGCTCGCGGTGATCGAGGTGCGGCTGATGCTCGCCGCGATCGGCCACGGGCCGGAGCACAGCGCCAGCGCCGAGCAGGTCGACATACCCACGCCAGGCGCGCCCAACCCCTTCCAGACCGTCGCGGCCGAATGAGCCGCGCGGGACAAGGAGACCAATCATGACCCTACCGCTCGATTACGAGACGCTCCGCGTCATCTGGTGGCTGCTGATGGGCGTGCTGCTGATCGGATTTGCCCTGACCGACGGGTTCGACCTCGGCGTGGCCTCGCTGCTGCCCTGGGTCGCCAAGACCGATGAAGAGCGCCGCATGGTGATCAATACCGTCGGTGCGACCTGGGAGGGGAACCAGGTCTGGTTCATCCTCGGCGGTGGCGCAATCTTTGCCGCATGGCCGTTCGTTTATGCGGTCAGCTTCTCCGGCTTCTATCCTGCGACCGGTCGGGTTCAAATATCGCTCGAAGCGGCCGGATCCCAAGTGGCGCGCACGCTGGGACTGGGCGCTGTTCGTCGGCGGGTTTGTCCCTGCTTTGGTGTTCGGCGTCGCGGTCGGCAACGTCCTGCTCGGGCTGCCCTTCCGCCTCGATAGCGACCTGCGCTCCTTCTATGACGGGACATTGCTCGGCCTGTTCACGCCGTTCAGCCTGCTCGCCGGGCTGCTCTCGGTCGCGATGCTGGTGCTGCATGGTGCCGGCTGGCTGTCGCTCAAGGCGGAGCAGGGGCCGGTGCTCGATCGGGCGCGGACGATCGGTCAGGTCGCGGCGATCGCGGCGGTGGTGCTGTTCGTCGCCGGCGGCCTCTATGTCGCCTGGGGCGGTCTTGGCTTCCGGGTCGAGGGGCTCATCGACACCGCCGGTCCGTCCAACCCGCGCCTGGCCGGGGCAGTCGCTGCACCGGGCGCCTGGCTCGACAATTATGCGGCATATCCGTGGATGATCGCGGCACCGCTGATCGGCCTCGTCGGTCCGCTGGTGGCGCTGGCCGGGATCCGCGCGCGGCGCGACGTGCTGGTATTCACCGGCTCCTCGCTCGCCAATGTCGGGATCATCGGGACCGTGGGCTTGTCGATGTTTCCGTTCATCCTGCCGAGCGCGATCGACCCGACGTCGAGCCTGACGGTGTGGAACGCATCGTCCAGCCACACCACGCTGTTCATCATGCTGGTCGTCACGGTCGTCTTCCTGCCGATCATCCTGGCCTACACCGCATGGGTCTATCGCGTTTTGTTCGGGCGGGTGACGATCGAGCAGGTGCGCACCAACCCCGATTATTATTGATCGAAAGGAAGCCGCCATGTGGTATTTCGCCTGGATCCTCGGCGTAACGCTGGCCGTCGCCGTCGCCGTGCTCAACGGCATCTGGCACGAATTTCATTCGCCGCCATCCGAAGACCAGATCGTCGAAGGATGATCCGGTGACTCACCGCTACCTCCCCGCGCTCGCCGCCCGTGCAGTGCCCCGCTACACCAGCTACCCCTCCGCCGCCGAGTTCGGTCCGTCGGTGGGGGCGGGGGATCAGGCGGTCGCGCTCGATGCCATTGCGCCGGGCACGCCGGTCTCGCTCTATCTGCACATTCCCTATTGCGAGCAGATTTGCTGGTATTGTGGTTGCAATACGGGGGCGGTGGGTCGGCCGCAGCGACTGGATGTCTATCGGGCGGCGATCGAGGCGGAGATTGCCACGGTCTCGGCGCGGATGCGCGGGCGGGTAACGGCGGTGCATTTCGGCGGGGGCAGCCCCAATGCGCTGAGCCCGGAGGCGTTCGCCGAAATCTGCTGCACGCTGCGCCAGCGGTTCGACATCGCCCCGGATGCGCAATGGGCGGCAGAGATCGACCCGCGCTTCTTCGGCCGCGCCCATGCCTATGCCTTTGCGCGGGCCGGGATCGGGCGGATCAGCGTCGGCGCGCAGACCTTTGCCCCGCTGGTTCAGGCGGCGATCGGGCGCATTCAGCCCTTCGCCAAGGTCGCTTCGGCCATCGCAGAGGCACGCAGCGCCGGGATCGCGCAGATCAACCTCGATCTCATGTATGGCCTCCCGGGTCAGACGCTGGACGATATCGCCGCGACAGTCGCTGCCGCGCGACGGCTGGCGCCTGACCGGGTCGCGATGTTCGGCTACGCCCATCTGCCCGCGATGCTTCCGCGCCAGCGGCAGATCGACGCATCGAAACTGCCCGGCGCAGAGGCGCGCTTCTGGCAACGCGCGCTCGCCCATGACCTGTGGGGCGAGGCGGGATATGGATCGGTTGGATTCGATCATTTCGCGCGACCGGAAGACACGCTCGCAATCGCGGCCCGCGCGGGAAGCTTGCGCCGCAATTTCCAGGGATTCACCGACGATACCGCGACAACCCTGGTCGGCCTCGGTGCCTCTGCGATCAGCCAGTTCGACGGTGTGATTGTCCAGAACGAGAAGCATGTCGGGCGCTATCGCACGGCCGTGCTGGGCGGCGAGCTGGCGGGTGTACGCGGCGTGGTGCGTGACGCACACGATGCGGCGGCGGGCGATGTGATCGAGCGGCTGCTCTGCGATGGCAGAGTGGATGTCGCGCTACGCGCTGCCCGGCACGGCATGACGGCCGATCAGCTCTGCCACGACCCGGCGCTGCTCGATGAGCTGGAAGCGCAGGGGGCGATCGCCCGCAACGGCTGGTCCATTGCGATCACGCTGCTGGGCGCCCCCTATGCCCGGCTCGCGGCGGCAGCTTTTGACCGCTATCGCCCGGTCTCATCGGGAAAATTCAGCGCCGCGATCTGATCCGCCTACGTATCACTCCGCATAGTGACCCCGCCGACCCGGGCCTAGCCTTGCTTCCATGAACCTTTGGAGACGGGCGATGAAAAATGTTGCCGTATTGATCCACGCCGACGCCGGGCAGGAATCGCGGTTGCAAGCAGCGCTCGATCTGGTCCGTGCGCTGCATGGGCATCTGATTGCGGTCGACGTGACCGCGATGCCGCCGATCGCGGAGGACCCGATGATCAGCCCCGGCACACTCGGAGCGCATATCGCCGAAGAGCTGGCGGTGCAGGACGAGAACCGCGCGCGGATCAAGGCGCGGTTGCTGATCGACGACGTCCCCTGGACCCTTGCCGAATGCATGGGCGATGTCGCGTCGTGCCTGGCGTCGCATACGGCCCTTACGGATCTGGTGGTGATCAACACCGTGTTCGATGGATTTCCCGGTGGCGAAATGGATGGCGTGGTCGCATCGATGCTGCGGCTCAACCGACCGGTCCTGGCGGTACCCTGTGCGACGCGCGGGGTTGTGCTTCAGGGGACGGCGCTGGTTGCCTGGGACGGGTCCGACGAATCCGATGCGGCGCTTCGGGCCGCGGTCCCGCTGCTCGGGCTGGCGCGGGAGGTGCGTATCTTGAGCATCGACCGCGGCTCGATCAAGCACCCGCCCGAGATGGCGGCGAGCTACCTGTCGCGTCATGGCATCCGGCCCGAGGTGATGATGGTCCCGGCCGAGGCCGGGAGGGTGGGTCAGCAGATCCTGGCCCAGGCGCTGCGGATCGAACCGTCGATGATCGTGATGGGCGGCTTCGGCCAGTCGCGATTGATCGAGACGCTGTTCGGCGGGGTCACACGCGACCTGCTGCACAACAGCCCCTATCCCGTGTTCCTTGCGCAGTGATGGAGCCGCCCCGATGACCGAACCCCGCGATCCCGCCACCCTGCGTCACCTTGTCGTCCTCGGGCATCCCGGCCTCGACAGCTTCAACCATGCGATCGTCCGCGCCTATCGTGAGGAGGTGGAGACGCTGCATCAGGTCGTCGAAGTCGATGATCTCTACGCGCGCAATTTCGACCCGCTGCTGCGCCGCGACGAAATCCCCGGCCCGGGCTTCAAGCCGCGCCCCGATGTCGCCACATCGCTCGCCCAGATCGAAGCGGCGGGTGCGATCGTGCTCGTCTATCCGATCTGGTTCGGCATGCCGCCGGCGATGATCAAGGGCTATGTCGATCGCGTGATGGGCGCGGATTTCTCGCCCGAGGAACTCAAGGCGCAGCTGCCCAACCCGGTGCTGCGGGGCAAGCGCCTGACGATCTTTTCAACGTCGGCGGCGACGCGGCCCTGGCTGGAGGAGCGGGGGCAATGGCTCGCGCTAAAACAGGCGTTCGACACCTATCTCACGCGGGCGTTCGGCCTCTACGATTGCCATCATGTTCATTTCGATGCGGTTGTTCCAGGGCTGGATGCGCGGTTCGTGGCCGAGCATCTCGCCATCGTGCGCCAGACGGCCCGCGAACGCGCCACGGTGCTGCGCTATGGTGATCTGCCGCCGCGCTTGCTGCGTCAGCCGGACTTCTGATCGTTGCGCCGACACGTAGAAAGGGCGGCAAACCAGTCGGTTCGCCGCCCTTCTTGCGTCAGAAACGAAAGCCCACTCCAACCCCCGCAACGATCGGATCGATGCTGATCCGGGCAGTGTTGGTGGCTGCACCGGTACGCAGCCGGGCGGTGGTGTCGATGTCGATATATTTGACGTCGAGGTTCAGAAAAACCTTCTCGTTCAGGTCGATGTCCACCCCGGCCTGGACGGCATAGCCGAAGCTGTCGTCCATCTTGACGCTGGTCGCACCGATCGCGGCCTCGAGCGCGGAACTTGCTTTGGTCGAATAGAAGATGGTGTAGTTGACGCCCGCACCGACATAGGGCCGGATCTTGGCTTCGGGCGCGAAATGATATTGCAGGGTCAGCGTCGGCGGCAGCACCCAGGTGCTGGCGAGTTCGTCAAAGCCCGACAGCGTGCCGCGGCCTTGCGCATCATGCTTGGTCGTCGCCAGGATCAGTTCGGCACCGACATTATCGGTGAGCATATAGGTGAAGTCGATCTCCGGCATCACGCTGTCGCTGACGCCAACCTCGCTTCCCGGAAAGCCTGGGGTCACCGGCCCCGAGCTTTCGGTGGGCGATACGACGATTGCGCGGACGCGCATCAACAAATCGCCCTCCTTGGCGAACGCGGGCTGGACGCACGCCGCACAGGCTAGCGCGCCGATGAGGACATGGGCGGTTTTCATGGGTATTCCCCCGATACGATCTGCGCGATGAGTGCGCGACGGCGGCATCGGATATTGCGTCGCGCGGCTGCATTGGTAATTTTCCCAATGGGTTTTGCCCGGATGTCGCGGCCATAGGCAGGGGATGGAAATGACCGGCGACACTGTCGAAAAGCTCGCCGCGCGGTTCATCGCCAGCGATCTTGATCGTGCGCAGTTCCTGATTGCGCCTGACGGTGTGATCCGCAGCTGGAACCCCGGGGCACAGATCCTGCTTGGCTATGAAGCCGCAGCGGCGGTGGGACAGCCAATGGCGATGCTCTATTCCCAGGCCGACGCAGCGGCGGGCAAGCCGCGCGACGATCTCGACCGCGCCGCAACCTATGGTCGTTATGCCGAAGAGGGGTGGCGGCGCCGGCAGGACGCCACCGAATTCGCCGCCGACGCGCGCCTCATCGCGCTACGCGATAAGGATGGAACGCTGCTCGGCTTTGGCGGCACGATCGAGGATATCACCGATCGCAAGGCGGCGGAGGCGGCGGTGGCGCGCAGCGAGCTGCACCTGCGCTCGATCCTTGCCACGGTGCCCGATGCGATGATCGTGATCGACGAGCGTGGCCAGATGCTGTCGTTCAGCGCGGCGGCGGAGCGGCTCTTTGGTTATTCGGAGGCCGAGGTCGTCGGCAAGAATATCGCGATGATGATGCCCGATGGCGATCGGCTGCGGCACGACGACTATATCGACCATTATTGCCGGACGGGGGAGCGGCGAATCATCGGCATCGGCCGCATTGTCGTGGGAAAGCGGCGCGACGGGAGCGAGTTTCCGATGGAACTTGCGGTGGGCGAGGCGCGCAGCGCGGGGCATCGCATCTTCACCGGATTCATCCGCGACCTGTCCGAACGCCAGCGGGCGGAACTGCAAATGAAAGAGCTTCAGTCGGAGCTGGTCCATGTTTCGCGCGTGTCGGCGATGGGGACGATGGCATCGACGCTGGCGCATGAGCTGAACCAGCCGCTGACCGCGATCGCCAACTATATGGAGGCCGCCCGCGATTTGATCGCGGCGGGTGCCCCGGACCTGGAAATGCTCGATGAGGCAGTGTCCGAATCGGCGACCGAGGCACTGCGCGCGGGCAACATCGTGCGGCGGCTGCGCGAATTCGTGGCGCGCGGCGAAGTCGAAAAGCGGGTCGAATCGCTGCCGCAGATGGTCGAGGAGGCGACCCGTCTCGCCATGACCGGCGCGCGGGAGCGGGGGGTGCGGGGACTCAAGGATCTCGACCCCGACGCCCGACTGGCACTGGTCGACAGGGTCCAGATCCAGCAGGTGCTGGTCAATCTGATCCGCAACGCGGTCGAGGCGCTGGAGGATATGCCGGTGCGCGATGTCACGATCGCGACTCGCGTCCAGCCCGACGGCATGATTCGGGTCGAGGTCAGCGATACTGGCCCCGGCATCGACCCGGCGGTACGCCCCCGTCTGTTCGACGCCTTCAACACCAGCAAGCCCAACGGCCTCGGCCTTGGGCTGTCGATCTGCCGCACGATCGTCGAGGCGCATGGCGGGCGGATCGACGCCGATCCGCGCCCCGGCGGGGGCACGATCCTGTGGTTTACAATTCCCAGCGCGGAGACCCATGAATGAGCGACAATCGGCTGATCCACCTGATCGACGACGAGGATGCCGTCCGCCGCTCGGCCAGCTTCCTGCTCAAGACGTCGGGCTATGACGTGCGCGCCTATCCGTCGGGCGTGGCATTTCTACGGGAAGCGAAACATCCCGACCCTGGCTGCATCCTGCTCGACATCCGCATGCCGGAGATGGACGGGCTGGAGGTCCAACGCGAGCTGAACGCGCGTGGCGTCGCACTGCCGGTGATCGTGCTTACCGGCCATGGCGATGTCGCGACTGCGGTTACCGCGATGAAGCAGGGCGCACTCGATTTCCTGGAAAAGCCGTTCGAGAAAGCGCTGCTGCTCGCCGCGCTCGATCGCGGATTCGAGCGGCTGGGGCGGGCCGGCAATGCCGAGGTCGAAGGGCAGGAGGCTGCGGTCCGCATCGCCGCGCTGACCGGTCGTGAACGCGATGTGTTGCGCGGGCTGGTCGCGGGCAATCCGAACAAGACGATCGCCTATGATCTCGGCATTTCGCCGCGCACGGTCGAGGTGCATCGCGCCAATTTGATGACCAAGCTGGAGGTGCGTAGCCTGTCCGAAGCACTCCGCATCGCTTTTGCGGCGGGGCTCCATACCCTCGACTAAGGAC
>JBHYGP010000378.1:0-2899 GCA_051858935.1 Sphingomonas sp. | reverse complement strand
ACCCACACGCAATACCCACGGTCTCAAAGCGGGCCGTGTCCTCCATGTAACAGCTACGGATAGGTGGCATTCCGCAACGGTTTTACGCTCTTGACCCGGCGTTAGAGAATCGTTCTATTCGAGTTTACGGTATGGAGCCGCACAGCGTTCCGGCCGAACGGGAGTGGGATCTTATGAAGAAGCAGCTTTTGGCGGCGTGCGGACTGTCGGCACTCGTCCTCGGCGGCACGGCGCCGGCCTTTGCGCAGGACAGCGGGGGTGAAACCGAAATCGTCATTACCGGGTCGCTGATCGCCGGTACGCCTGAAGATGCGGCGCTGCCGGTCGATGTGATCGGGGCCGAGGAACTCGCCAAGCAGGGCAATCCAACCGTCCTCGACCTGGTCAAGGCATTGCCGAGCTCGAGCGCGTCGCTGGGCGACGCCAACCAGTTCGACAGCCGATCGCAGGGTGCCGAGGGTATCGCGACGGTGAACCTGCGCGGCCTCAGCCCGCAGCGCACGCTGGTGCTGCTCAATTCGAAGCGTCTCGCCACGTCGGGCAATGGTGTTCCGTCGGTCGACATCAACCTGCTGCCCCAGGCGGCGATCGGTCGGGTCGAGGTGCTGAAGGACGGTGCCGCCGCGACCTATGGGTCCGAAGCGATTGCTGGCGTGGTCAACTTCATCACCCGCACCAATCAGCGCGGGTTCCAGGGATCGGGCAGCTGGCGCTTCATCGACGGGTCGGACGGCGATGTCGATGCATCGCTCAGCTATGGCCATGTCGGCGATAATTTCCGCGTGCTGTTCGCGGCTGGCTTCCAGAAGCGCGGCCAGTTGATGGCGAAGGAGCGCGACTGGGCGATCCGCCCCTACACCGAAAACCCCCAGGGCGGCTGGACCGGCGGCGGCAACCCGGCGAACTTCCTGTTCCTCGGTGCCACCGGTTCGCCGGTCAGCGGGATCGTCGCGGATTCGGCCTGCGCCCCGCTGGGCGGTTTCGTCGGCGCGGATGCGCGCTGCTACAACCAATATTCGACCTTCGACAATCTGGTCGAGCAGGAGACGCGCGGCCAGGCGTTCATCGATTTCGAATGGGATGTGGGCGAAAAGACGACGTTGCAGGTGACCGCGCTGTACGGGCGCACCACCGTTCCGCATTATCTGACGTCACCTTCCTATCTGCTGACCCAGCCGCCGTCGGGCGTGGCGATCGCGGGAACGCCATGGGCACCCTTTGCGGCCTTGCTCAACAGCGGCTTCTTCGTGCCGAGTGCCAACCCCGGCCTGGTCGCCTATCGCGCGACCAACACGACGCCGGCGGGCGCGGGCGTGTTGTTCCCGACCCTGTTGTTCCGTCCGCATCTGCTGGGCGGTAACCCGTCGACGCTGGGCGACGAATATGGGCCGGGTTCGGCCGCAGGCTTGCGCAAGGGTGAATCGACCCGCTTCACCGCCGAACTGCGCGGCGAGCTGGCCGACGGGCTGAACTACAACCTCAACGCGACCTACCATAATTACTATCGCTATATCGACGGCTACGACTCGTTCGGCGACCGGGTGCAGCGCGCGCTGCTCGGCTTTGGCGGTCCGAACTGTACGGGGACGACGCCGGGTGCCAATGGCTGTCTGTGGCTCAACCCGTTCGGCAATGCGGTGTCGGTCAACCCGTCGACCGGCCAGACCAATCCCGTCGCCAACGGCCCGACGAACAGTGCCGAGCTGACCGACTGGTTCTTCGTCCGGTCGAATACGCGGGTGAACACCGACCTGATGGTGTTCGAAGGATCGCTGAGCGGCGGCACCGGGTTCAACCTGCCCGGCGGCGAGGTGCAGTTCGGGGCCGGCGCGCAATATCGCGATACGTCGATCACCGGTCGGTACGGCGCGAACAACAATCTCGCGGTCAATCCGTGCCGCGAGACGCCGCTCAACGGCAACACCAATCCCGCCGCCTGCGCGGGCGGGCGGGCTCCGGCGGGCGCGCTCGGCTTCCTGGGTACCAATTTCGACTATGACCTGCAGGGCGATGTCTGGGCGGTCTATGGCGAATTGCAGCTGCCGATCCTTGACACGCTGAACGTCCAGCTCGCCGCGCGGTTCGAGGATTATGGCGGGGCGACCGGGTCGACCTTCGATCCGCAGATCCGCGCGCGGTGGCAGGTGACCGACTGGCTTGCAATCCGCGGCGGCTTCGGAACGACCTTCCGTGCGCCGACGCTCAACCAGCTGGCGCCGGGGTCGATCACCGCGCTCCAGATCATCGACACGACGTTCCGCCCGATCGACGTGTTCGGCAACCCCAATCTGGTGCCCGAAAGCTCCAAGAACTATGGCGCGGGCGTGCTGATCAATTCCGGGGGCTTCAGCGCCAGCATCGACTATTACCGCTATGATATCGAGGATGTGATCGTTTCCGATCCGCTGATCTCGATGGTCAATACGCTGTTCCCCAGCACCGGTGGCAACACCTGTGCCACCAATGCTGCGCTGGCGGCGCGCTTCACCTTCTCGACCGGACCGTGCGATGCCACCACGGCGCGCACCGCGATCTCGCGCGTGCGGACCGAAAACCAGAATGGCGCGTCGATCACCAATGAGGGCATCGACGTGATGGCGAGCTATCGGGGCACCGACCTGCTCGGCGCCGGCACGCGCTTCGCGATCGGCGGCAACGTCACCTACACGCTGCAGAACCGGATCAGCGATATCTTCGTCGAAGGGACGCTGGTGCAGGCGGGGTATGACGGGGTCGGCTTGCTCAACTATCAGACGACGCTCTATCCCGTGCCGGAATGGAAGGGGCAGGGCTTCCTGGAGTTCGGCGCGGGGCCGGTCGATGCGCGGCTGACCGTCACCTATATCGACGGGCTGTACGATCAGCGCGCCGATATCACCACGGCGGGCGTCTATGGCCC
>JBHYGP010000377.1:0-2919 GCA_051858935.1 Sphingomonas sp. | reverse complement strand
CGATCTCCAGCACCCGGCATCCGGGCGTGGTCGCGCGGAGCAGCGCCTGTTCATAGGCGTCGTTGCGTCCGCGATCGCGCGGGATCAGAAAGTGCCAGCTGAACACGCCATCGCTCAGGATCTCCGAAGCGGTGATGCCCGCCTCGCCGCGACCGCCGGTCATCGCATGGACCTGTTCCGCCAGCGTGATTGCGCGCTCGCGGTCGCCCGCCGCGATCATGTGGCGCGCGATTGCGATCAGAGCGCGGGGATCATCCGATGCCTTGGGCAACAGGGCGGAGAGCAAGGCTATACGATCGGTCATCGTCCACCGTTAGCCGACTGCGGCCACCGCGCAACCATCGTCTGCCAGCAACGGGCGGAGCAGCGCCTCGACCCGGGGCAGCGCGGCATAGTCGCTGGGATAGACCAGCCGCCAGGCACGGCTCCCGGCAAGCACGTCGCGCAGGCCCGACACGGCGTGGACGCGCTCCTGCACGCTCGCGCCGCTCGGATTGAAATGGATGATCTGCGGCACGATCAGCGCCATCGCCTCCGCGATATCCAGACGTTCGAGGCGTGGTTCGGACACCTCCGCACGCCGGTCGAGGAACACCAGCGCGCGCAGCGGAACCAAGGGCGGCGGATTGCCGGCCGCAACGGGCGAGCGACCCTTGCCCGTCGCGCTGGCAAGCGGAATGCTGTCATCGGGCGACAGCGCCAGCCCTTCGCGCGATTCGGGCCACAGGCACACGGTTTTCGCCCCGGCCCCCAGCATCGGGTCGTGCGGGTTCCACAGCAACGCGGTGTCGTCGCCCAAAATCTGCCAGCCGCCTTGCACCGTCAGCGCCCCGCACAGCGTGGATTTGCCCGCACCCGACCGCCCGATCAGCAGCATCCCGCCGCCATCCTGCATCAGCGATGCGGCGTGCACCGCAATCGCGCCCTGCAGCATCGGCACGCGGGTCAGCACGCGGCGCAACAGCACTTCGATCGCCGCCGGGTCGGGCGGCATCGCGCCCACCACCAATGTCAGCGTCCGCCCGTCGCGATCGATCAGAAAGCTGCCGTCGAAGCGCGAGCGGATCAGCCAGCGCCCATCCTTCTCACCGATCCGCATGCGATAGCCGTTGCGCCATTCGTAATCGACCAGGTCATGTTCGACCGGCGCGCCGGTCTCGACCCTCAGCTCCAGCTCGCCGGCCCAGCCGCTGTCGGCCGCTCCTGCGTGGACCAGGCTGGGCAGTTCGATGGAGGATCGGACCCGAAGGCCGCCAAAGCTGTAGAAATGGGTCACGTTTCTCTGTCTGATACGCGTCAACGCAGGCGGCGGATTGCCCAGCCGAACGGGCGGATCAACGGATACATCCAGTCGAGCCGATCGGGTAGCGCGAATGCGGCGCGGTCCTGCGGCGAGCTCAAATCAAAGGCGAGCTGGCGACCCCAGAAGGCGCGCGTCGGCTTCATCGTATAGGTGATCGCACGGCTCCACACGCTTCCGGCGATGAAGCGGCGCACCGAATGGCGCGGTTGCGTCTCATACCAATTCGGTCCGTCATGGAACTGCATGACGAGCCGGTTGAGCAGCCGCACGTCGATGCGCCGCTTCCCGCGCGCGAGCAGTTCGGCGGGCACCGGTCGCGCCAGCCAGTGATGCAGCGCCCAGCCGACATTCACCATCATCCCGTCCAGGCCGAGCGCGGCGGCAGCGTCGAGGGCATCGTCCCAGGCTGCAGGTGTGTCGAGCACCGCCGCCAGATCGACCAGCCACAACAACCGTTGCCAGCCATGCCGGATGCCATGCACCGCGAGATAGACGGGCAGTCGCCGCCGCGCCATCGCGGGCACCGCCATCCCGGCGACCGTCACCATTTCGCGCTCGGCCCAGAGCGTCTCGAAATCCCATGGCAACAAGGCGTGATTGTCGCATAGTCGGTCGTGCAGCTCGACCAGGATGCGGCTCTCGCGATGTACCCAGCCGCTTTCCTTTGGCGGCTCGCTCGCGTCGGGATCGGCGGGCGATGCGTGGATGGGCAGTTCATAGCCCAGGTCGCGCAGGATCGCCTCGGCATCGCGGGTGCGCGCGCGTTCGACCAGCACGTCGATGTCGCGCCCACCGCGTGCGACCGGATTGCCATAAAGCTGGATCGACAGCGCGATGCCCTTGATGAACAAATGCCGGATCCCGGCCGCATCCAGCGCCTGCGCGATCCGCACCAGCTCGCGCAACCGCTGCATCACGCCCACAACATGCGCGCCGTGCTCCGACTTGAGCGCGGCGAGCACGGCGGACGGGGCGGCCCGGTTTTGCAGCAGCAGGGGAACGGCGAGGCCGACCAGGCCATGATGCGCTAGACCGCAATGGACGACAGCCCAGTTGCGGACGTGCGTCGCCGCATGATGCATCTGCTCCGCTTCATCGCCCCCGCCTGCCACGCGTGCGGCTGCAAACACGAAGCGCAGCTCGGGTGAGAAGTTCGGCAGGGGAGCGTCTTCATTTTCTCGAGCCCCAACCGCGAACCCCAACATCATCTGCCCCCGCCACGGGTACCGATCACCCGTCTTTCTGCACGTCTAGCGCGCCGCCACGCCCGGCGCCACTCGGGGCCTTGCCGCCCCATCTGCGCCGGCCGCACAAGATATTCACACTCGTGATAGTGAATGTTGACAGCAGCCTTGCCGCGCGACATATTCGCGCCAGCAAATCGACGCATGATCGATGGCATCGAGGAGAGGTAAGGATGAGGGCAAGGCTTTTGGCGACCGCCTGCGCGGTCACGCTGTTCACAGTTCCGATGTCCGCTGCGGCGCAGGATGCCCCGGCTGGCGACACCACCGCGAGCTCAACGACTCAGGGCGATCAGGAAGTGGTCGTCACCGCGACCCGCCGCGCCGAAAAGATCCAGGACGTCCCGCTCAGCATCAGCGCGTTCCAGCAAG
>JBHYGP010000376.1:0-2922 GCA_051858935.1 Sphingomonas sp. | reverse complement strand
AGATTTGCGACAAAGCGGGCGTAGCGTTCGATGGTCACTTTTGCGGGAACGCGCCCATGTCGAACGCCAGCATTGCCCTGAACCGCTTCGGACTTGGTGGGAGGACGGACGCCGCCGCGCCCGCCGACCCGCGCCGCGCGCTGATCGAGCAGATGGCGCGGTTCGACGCGCGACCGGCGGCCATCGCGGCATTGCCCGGGACGCCGGTGATTGCCGCCGCCGTCGCCGACTATCTGGAAGAACTGCGCATGGTTCAGCGCGAATTGCGGCAGGAGCGCCGCGCGGGCGATGCGATGTCGGACGGCGAGGCCGCCGATCCCGCGCGACAGGTGCGGCAGGCAAACCGGCAGCAGGGCCGCGATTTCTACATGACCGCCGCTGGCGCGCGCGCGCAGGTCGCGGTGGCGAGCGATACGCCGTTCGTCGAGCGGATGGTCCATTTCTGGTCCAACCACTTCGCCGTGTCGGCGGACAAGCAGACGATGATCGGGCTGGCCGGGGCGTTCGAGTTCGACGCCATCCGCCCGCATGTGCTGGGCAAGTTCCGCGACATGCTGCACGCGGTCGAGCGGCATCCGGCGATGCTGCTCTACCTCGATCAGGCACAGTCGGTCGGGCCGGGGAGCATGGCCGGGCAGGCGGCCGCGCGGCGTGGCGGGCCGCAGCGCGTCGGCCTCAACGAAAATCTGGCGCGCGAGATTTTGGAGCTGCACACGCTGGGCGTGCGCACCGGCTATACCCAGGCCGACGTCACCGAATTTGCCCGCGCGATGACCGGGTGGAGTGTCGCGGGGATCACCCGCGGCCCGGCGGCGCGCTTTGCCGGGCTTGAGGGCAAGCCGGGGAGCTTCGTCTTTGCCGGGCGCATCCATGAGCCGGGCACGCGCACAATTCTGGGGAAGAGCTATGCCCAGCAGGGTGAGCGGCAGGCGGCGGCGGTGCTCGACGACCTCGCCGTCCATCCCGCGACGGCGAAGCATCTGGCGACCAAGTTGGCGCGGCATTTCGCGGGGGACGAACCGCCGGCTTCGCTGGTGGCGAAGCTGGAGGCGGCGTTCCTGAAATCGGGCGGCGACCTGCCGACGCTCTATCGCGTGCTGGTCGAATCGCCCGAGGCGTGGGTGGCGCAACCGGTCAAGTTCCGCACGCCGTGGGAATGGTCGATCGCGGCGATGCGTGCGCTCGGCACAAGCGAGATTCCGGGCGAGGCGGTGCTGGGGCTGATGACCCAGCTCGGTCAGCCGGTATGGCGGCCGGGATCGCCCGCCGGGTTCGACGATATCGCGGCAAGCTGGGCCGGGCCGGACGCGGTGATGCGCCGGGTCGAGGCGGCCGAGCGGATGGCGGCGCGCACCCGCGACACGATCGATGCGCGCGCGCGGGCGGCTGTTCTGTTCCCCGGCGCGCTGAGTGCCACGACGAGTCAGGCCATTGCGCGCGCCGAAAGCGCGTCCCAGGGCGTCGCGCTGATGCTTGTCGCCCCCGAATTCATGCGGAGATAAGGGATGGTGCAGATTTCAGCCCCGGCTCTTAATAATCCGCCCCCGCCAGGGGGAGGTGTCAGCGCAGCTGACGGAGGGGGAGGACGGCTTCGCAGCATGAGCCGAGCGGACGTCGCCCTCCTTCCCCACCGTCGCCTTCGGCACCACCTCCCCCTGGCGGGGGAGGATAGCATTCGGGCACGCCCTTTGTTCTTCGTCGGAGACAGGCCATGATCAACCGCCGCAATCTTGTCCTGACCGGCGCAGCGGGTGCGCTGTCGCTGGGCTTTGCGCCCCGCCTTTGCGCGGGCGGCGCGAGAACGCGGCGTCGTTTAGGTACTTCAGCGCGGGGCGGCCGACGGGCTCGGCACGCTCGCGCCGGTGGGCGATCCGGCCTTTGCCGCGCAGCGCGGGGTGCTGGCGCAGGATTTCGCCGATGCGGCCAAGCTGGACGCGATGTTCGCGCTGCACCCGAACCTCAAAAATGTGGCGCAGATGTATGCCGCGAAGGAGGCGCTGTTCGTCCACGCCGTTGCCTCACCCTATCGCGACCGATCGCATTTCGATGCGCAGAATGTGCTCGAGACGGGTGGAAACGCGGCGTATCAGCTCAAGGACGGGTGGATGAACCGCCTGCTCGGCGTGCTGCCCGATGACGAGCGCAAGGGGATTGCGATCGCGGCGACGATCCCGATGGCGTTGCGCGGGCGGGTCGAGGTGGCGTCCTATGCCCCGTCGGTGCTGCCCGATGCTTCGGACGATCTGCTCGGGCGCGTGGCGATGCTGTATGCCGAAGATCCGCAGCTGCACGCGATCTGGGAACAGGCGACGGCGACGCGGACGCTGACCGGCGATCTCGCGGCGAACAACGGGCGCAATGCGGCCGCGACCGGCGCGCTTGCCGCGCGGCTGCTGGCGGCGGAGAATGGCGCGCGGATCGCGATGATCGAGACCGGTGGCTGGGACACGCATGCCGGGCAGCGCGGGCGGCTGGGCGCGCAGTTGAACGGGATGGACCAGATGATCGCAGCGCTCAAGACGGGCCTCGGGCCGCTCTGGGGCAAGACGATGGTCTTGGTCGCGACCGAGTTCGGGCGGACGGTGAAGGTCAACGGCACGCAGGGCACCGATCATGGCACCGCGTCGGTCGCTTGGCTGCTCGGCGGCGCGGTCAAAGGTGGGCGCGTGGTCGCCGACTGGCCAGGGCTGAGCGACGCGGCGCTGTATGAAGGGCGCGATTTGCGGCCCACGGCGGGGTTGGACGCGGTGATCGGCAGCGCGGCGGCGGCGCATTTCGGGGTCGATCCGGCGCGCGCGATGCCGGCGCTGTTCCCGGGGCAGAAAAGCGCGCGAGTGATGGACGGGCTGGTGCGGGTTTAGAGTCCAAATCCTCCCCCGCCAGGGGGAGGTGGCAGGCGCAGCCTGACGGAGGGGGAGGACG
>JBHYGP010000375.1:1899-2925 GCA_051858935.1 Sphingomonas sp. | reverse complement strand
CGGTACGCCGCGCCGCCGCCCCGGCTCCCGCGCCTCTCCCCCCGATCGCCTGGGTCGAAAAGCGCGCGGATGATTGTGTCGCGGCCGATTCGCTGTCCGGTGCCGCGATCATCCGGTCCGACAGCGTCGATCTGGTGCTGTCCGGTGGCCGACGCGTGCGCGCGAAGCTGGGCAATGAATGCCCCGCGCTCGACTTTTATGCCGGCTTCTATGTGAAGCCGAACAAGGACGGAAAGGTGTGCGCCAAGCGCGACGTCTTCCGCTCGCGTTCCGGGGGCGAATGCCGAATCCGGTCGTTCCGCGCGCTGACACCCGGCCGCTGACCGGACGATTCCGCGTTTACCTTGACTTTTCGCGCCATTTCCCGGACAGCGCGCTCAGTTTACTTTGCGGGGCGTGCCCCGATTTTTCCCGGACATCTGGATGAGCTTTGCCGATCTCGGCCTCTCTGACGAATTGCTGAAGGCCGTCACAGAGGCCGGCTATTCCGAACCCACCCCGATTCAGCGCCAGGCGATCCCCTCGGTGCTGATGATGCGCGACCTGATCGGCATTGCACAGACCGGCACGGGCAAGACCGCGAGCTTCGTGCTGCCGATGATCGACGTGCTCGCCGAAGGGCGCAGCCGCGCGCGGATGCCACGCAGCCTGATCCTGGAGCCAACCCGCGAGCTTGCAGCGCAGGTGGCCGAGAATTTCGAGAAATACGGCACCTATCACAAGCTGAGCATGGCGCTACTGATCGGCGGCGTGCAGATGGGCGATCAGGTCAAGGCGCTGGAAAAGGGCGTCGACGTCCTGATCGCCACGCCCGGCCGGCTGATGGACCTGTTCGGTCGCGGCAAGATCATGCTCAACGATTGCAATCTGCTGGTGATCGACGAGGCGGACCGGATGCTCGACATGGGGTTCATCCCCGACATCGAGGAAATCTGCACCAAGCTGCCCGCCAATCGTCAGACCCTGCTGTTCTCGGCAACGATGCCGCCGCCGATCAAGAAGCTGGCCGACAAGTTCCTGTCGAAC
>JBHYGP010000375.1:0-1889 GCA_051858935.1 Sphingomonas sp. | reverse complement strand
ACGCCCGGCATCGACCAACCTCAACATCACGCAGCGCATCGTCCCCGCCCCGTCGAGCGCGTTCGCCAAGCGCGACCTGCTCCGCCGCCTGCTGGCGGCCGAGGATGTGCGCACCGCGATCATCTTCTGCAACCGCAAGACGACGGTGCGTGAGCTCAACAAGAGCCTGCAAAAGCACGGCTTCCGCTCTGCAGAAATCCATGGCGACATGGACCAGGCGTCGCGCATCGCCGAACTCGACCGGTTCAAGGCCGGCACGGTCAACATCCTCGTCGCCTCCGACGTCGCCGCGCGCGGGCTGGACATCAAGGGCGTCAGCCACGTCTTCAACTTCGACGCGCCCTGGCACCCGGACGATTATGTCCACCGCATCGGCCGCACCGGCCGGGCAGGAGCGACCGGCACCGCCTATACGCTGGTGACCAGTGCCGATGCCGAAGCGATCGAGAATATCGAGAAGCTGCAGGGGCAGAAGATCGAACGAATCGGCGAACTTCCCGCCGGCGAACCCGAAGAGGCGAAGAAGCCGCGCGGCCGCAAGGCGAAGCCTAAGGACGCGGCGGTCGAGGCGACGCCGCGTGAGGAAAAGCCACGCGAGACGCGTGCCCGCGAGGAACGCCCGCGCGAGGAGCGTCCGCGCGATGATCGCCCGCGCAGCACGCGCGATGATCGTCGGGACGAGCGCCCGCGTCGCGACCGCCGCTATGAGGATCGCGACGACGGGCCCGATGATGGCGGCTGGAACGGCCCGGTACCCGACTTCCTGAATTTCACGATTCCCGCGTGACCGCGCAGGAAGACGAGGACGACTTCCTCGCCTTCACGCCGGTCCCCGGCGTCGCCAGCCCGTGTATCGGCATCTGCCAAATGCGCGCCGACGATGTCTGCGCGGGATGCCATCGCACGCTCGACGAGATTGCGGAGTGGTTCACCGCCAGCGACGACCGTCGCCGTGCGATCCTGGATCGCATCGCGACCGTGTAAATATGCGGGGGCTAGATTAACCTGGGCCTGCAAATCTTGGCCGGTAAGCGATGCAAGCGGCGCGCGACGATAGCGAACTCGGCCTTTGTACTACCGCCCTCCTGAATCTCGCCTCGGGCGCAACGATGCTGCTGAAATCCAGCGCGAAGGAGCGGGAGCGGAACCGGGTCGAACGGGCCGTAGCGGGCTGACGTCACCCGCCCGACCCCATGAAGGTCATTTCGTAGGGGAAACAATGACTTGTTGCGCTTCCGGCGTTTCGCCAAAGTCGCTTCAAATGAACACCCCACAATCTGCCAGAAGCCTGTTGCGGACCGCAACCGCCCCCGCGCATGAGCGCGTCGATCGCGCCTTTGGCCATTTCGACCTGACTGATCGCGACGGGTATCGCGCGTTTCTGGTCGCCCAGGCGCAGCCGCTGGTCACGGTCGAGCGCGCAGTCGATGTGTTTGATCCGATCGCTTTCCTGCCCGACTGGCCCGAGCGCCGTCGCGCACCCCTGATCGCGGCGGACCTCGCCGATCTCGATGTGCCCACCCCCACGCCCGAACCGCTCGAATTGCCCGATAGTGCCGCCGCGCTCGGCGCGATCTACGTCCTCGAAGGGTCGCGGCTGGGCGGCGCGTTGCTGGCCCGTAACGTTTCTGTGGACCTTCCGGGCAGGTTCATCCGTTGCCCCCCTGCGCCGAAACGCTGGCGCGGCTTGATCGAGGTTCTGGACCAAATGCTCAAGACCGAGGACCAGCGTGACGCGGCGGTGCGCGCTGCCCGTGCCGTCTTCGACCTGTTCTGGCGAAGCGCGCGCCAGCATGGAAGGATGCCTGTCGTTGAATGATCCGAACCCCGTCGATCTCACCAATTGCGATCGCGAGCCTATCCACGTCCTTGGCGCCATTCAGCCGATC
>JBHYGP010000374.1:0-2932 GCA_051858935.1 Sphingomonas sp. | reverse complement strand
CGCAAGAACAGAACAATAGTGGATGCCGATCTGGCCCTTTTAATCTCAAGGGAGAAAGATCGTGATCAAGACCTTCATCAGCGCCGCCGTCCTCCTCAGCCTGCCCGTCGCCGCGTTCGCGAGCGAGCGGACCTTCAAGCGTGACGGCGTCACCTATGTTTACACCAGCAAGCAGGATGGCGATGCCACCGTGCTTGAGGGCAAGGCATTCCCCGGCGGCTCGGCCTATACGCTGGTCGTGCGCGGCAAGAACGTGACCGGCCGCGTCGGCGGCACCCCGGTGTCGTTCCGCATCGCCAAGCCGCTCGCGACCACCGTCCAGACGGCTGCGCGCTAAACTACTAATCCTCCCCCGCAAGGGGGAGGTGTCGCCGCAGGCGACGGAGGGGGCGGACGGCGACGTCCTCTCCACTCAAAGCGACCCCTTTCCTCCCCCTCCGTCACGCTTCGCGTGCCACCTCCCCCTGGCGGGGGAGGATAGGATGCGGGCTCGCCCCTGCCGCTAAAACCCCTCCGGCAAGTCGATCGGCCCCACCACTTCGCGATATCGCGATATCGCGTAGCGGTCGGTCATCCCCGCGATGAAGTCCGCGATATGCCGGCTCCGCCACGGCTCCTCGCCCGGCAACGTCTCGCGCCACGCGTCGGGCATCAGCGCCGGGTCCGCGGCATAGGCCGCGTACAGCCCCGCGATCACGCCATGCGCCATCTCCGCCGCCGCCAGCTGGTGCGGATGATGGTACAGATTGGCGTACATGAAGCGTTTGAGCGCCCGCTCCTCCTCACGCATCGCGTCGGAAAAGCCGCACAGCGCCCGTCCAGCCGCGCGCACATCCTCGGCCGTTTCGATGCCCGTCTCCGCGATCCGCCGCCGCGTCTCGTCGAGCAGATCGTTGACCATCACCCCGATCTGCGCCCGCACCAGCTCGCGCATCAACCGTTTGGGCGAGCCATCGGGGAAACGCGCCCGCACCGCATCCCATCCCCGCGCGACCAGCGGCACGTCCAGAAGCTGATCCAGCGTCAGCAAACCCGCGCGCAACCCGTCGTCGATATCGTGATTGTCATAGGCGATGTCGTCGGCAATCGCCGCGACCTGCGCCTCCAGCGAGCTATGCTGCCCGAGCTCCAGCGGGAACGCCGCATCCGCCGCCGCCAGCGCCCATCCGGGCTGCATCACTGGCCCGTTATGCTTGGCCAGCCCCTCAAGCGTCTCCCAGCTCAGGTTCAGCCCATCCCACCCCGGATAGGGGCAATCGACCACCATCAGTGCGCGCAGCGTGTTGCCATTATGATCGAACCCGCCCCGCCCGTTCAGCGCTTCCTCCAGCGCCCGCTCGCCCGCATGGCCAAATGGCGGGTGGCCAATGTCATGCGCCAGACACAGCGCCTCGGTCAGATCCTCATTGAGGCCGAGCGTCCGCGCGACCGTCCGCCCGATCTGCGCCACCTCCAGGCTGTGGGTCAGCCGCACGCGGAAATGGTCGCCATCGGGCGCCATGAACACCTGCGTCTTGTGGCGCAGGCGGCGGAAGCTGATCGAATGGACGATCCGGTCGCGGTCGCGCTGAAACGCATCGCGCGGGCCACGGGCAGTCCCCTGCCCCTCGTCGTGCAACCGCCCGCGGCTGTGCGCCGGGTCGCTGGCATAGCGGGCGAGGGTCATGCAGCGAACGTCAGGCGAATCGACATGGCGTCCGCATAGATCAATTTACCGGCAGCTTCTCGATCTTCTGTCCCGCCTCGCTGGTCCAGGCAAAGGCGTCCACGCCCTTCTTGCGGATCGCGTTGACGAAATCCTGTGCGGCGGCGGCAGTCTTGAAAGGCCCCGCGAGCAACCGGTTGGTGAATCGCAACGGCGTCGTCCATGCCTGCTTGCCGCGGAACTCGGCTGGTGCCTCGGCGACCGCGGCCTTCCACGCCTTGGGCAGTGCCTTGACGTCCGATCCGCCGGCGACCTGAACCCAATGGCGCGCGGGTTCCGCCTTGGCCGGATCAACCTTGGGCTTGGGCTTGGCCTTGGGCTCGACCTTGGCGGCGGCGGGCTTGGCGGCAGGTTTCGCAGCGGGCTTGGTAACCGGCTCGGGCTTCGCCGCTTCGACAGTCGGAGCAGGTGGCGGCGGCGCGACCGGTTCCGGCTCCGGCTCGCGCCCGGGCATCGGATCGACGCCCAGCTCGGACGCAGGAATCGTGATCCCGGCCATGATCCGCGCAATCACATTGTCTTCGGCCCCAACGCGCGGCGATGGTGCGGGAGCAGGTGCAGGTGTTGGCGCTGGGGTCGGCGCGCTCGCGACCGCGACTGGCGGGCTCGCGGGAGGCGGGGTCGCAGCCGATGCCGCCGCAGCCTCGGCCGCCCGCCGTGCCTCGGCCTCGCGTGCGGCGCGTTCCTGCGCGGCGCGGGCATCTGCCTCGCGCTGCGCCTGTGCGGCGCGTTCGGCTTGTGCTAGCCGCTCAACCTCGGCCTGACGCTGCGCCTCGGCCTGACGCTGCGCTTCAGCGACACGCTCGGCCGCGATCCGCTGTTGCTCGGCAAGCCGTGCCGCTTCCGCGCGCTGCCTTGCCTCGGCCTCCTGCGCCGCGCGCGCATCGGCCTGCCGCTTTGCCTCCGCAGCCGCCTCCTGCGCCCGCCGCTCGCGCGCACTCATCCGACGTTCGGGACGGATCGACGCGAACCCCGACTCTGGCTCCGCTGCACGCGCAGGCGGCGGTGGTGGCGGTGCCGCCGCAACCCGCTCCGGCGCGATCTGGGGCAGCGGCGGCGCGTTCGCCGCATCGGCGACGCGCGACGGGGTGCGCCGCAACTCGCCGAAATGCACCGCAAACGCCTTGTCGGCGGGGGCAAGGCTGGGCAAGCGCCGGAAGAATGGCGCCAGCGCCGTGCCGACGCCGCCCATCATCGTCGCCGCGATCCGGTCGGCACCCGCGGCAT
>JBHYGP010000373.1:0-2941 GCA_051858935.1 Sphingomonas sp. | reverse complement strand
CGACATGGCTGCCATGATCGGGGCGGCCGATCTTGCGGCGGATCACGCCGGCGACGGTGACGATCGTGTCGGCATCGTCGCGATGGAGGATGTCGGCGAGCCGCTGTACCTCCATCTGGCCATAGGTTTCGAGCTCTTCGGGCGTGAAGGCGTAACGCTCGATCCGCTCGGGCTCCGCATCGGCGAGCAGATCGGGGGCGATCTTGGGCCGCTCATTCTCGACCACCCAGGTGCCCGCGATCAGGTCGCCCGCGCGCAACCGGTCGCGGTTGAACAGCGGGAAGAGCATGAAGATCGCGGTCCAGCCGAAGCCGAACAGGGTGAGCCAGCGGTTGCTGAACCCTTCCGCCTGGGCCGCGAGCAGGAACAGCAGCGGCATGAATACTTCAATCTCGCGCGTCAGGTTGCGGGCGAGCACCGCGCCGCCGGTCAGCCGCCCGCCATCGCGCGCGACGACGCGCAGCTTCAGCGCACGCTTGCCGAGCGTCGCGGCGCGCCCGCCACTTTCGAACAGCGTGAAATAGAAATTGCGGAGCAGGAAGAAGCCGAGCAGCCACAGGATCGCCGCGACGCTGCCCGATTGCTGACGGCTCAGCAGGCCGACTGCGGCGAGGGTCAGCGCGATCAATGCCGCCAGCATGATCGTCGCGTCGATCGTGAACGCACCCGCACGCGCGCCGGCGGTCGCGAGGCGCAGGTGCAGGACCGCGCCCTCCGGCGTCACCAGTTCGCGCACCAGCCGATCCTTGCGCTCAGCCATGGCGGCGGCGTCCCCCCAGCGTGAAATACACGACCCACAATGCGAACATCCCTGTCGCAATGGCGAAACGCGCGGCGTCGAGCGTGATCAACTGACGCGCGAACCCTTCGAGCAGGCCAGCGGCGAGCAGCATGATGACGACGCCGATCATCACCAGCGCGCCCCGCCGGCCGGCATCCGCGGCGGCGGCGAGGCGGCTGCGCGTGCCGGGAAAGGCGACCGCGCGGCCGATATGCAATCCGGCGGCACCGGCGAGGATGATCGCACTCAATTCGGTCGATCCGTGGATCATCAGCCAGCCGGTGAAACCGACCCCCAGCCCCTTGGAAATGAAGGCGGCATAGAATGCGCCTAGCAGGATGCCGTTGCTGGCAATCAGCAGAAATGTCGGAATGCCGAAGGCGAAGCCCAGCGCAAAGGCGAGGATCGAAACCTGGCTGTTATGCGTGAACAAGGATGTGGCGAAGACCTCAAGCCCGGCGGCCCGGGGCTTGCCATAGATGGACTCGCGCAAGGTCTCGACGCTTGCCTGCATGTTGCGGCCGTTCGCCAGCTCTCCGGGCACGATCGCCCCGAACCATGCCGGATCGTTCATGACGAGGAAGTAGCCGGCAAGGCCGCTGCCCAGGAACAATGCAGCGATGATCAGGATTTCGGGGACCAGTCCGCGTACCGCAGCGGGCCAGCCCTGCGCGAAGAAACCGCCAAGCTGTTTCCAGAAGGAGTCGCGGCAGCCGTACAGGATGAAATAGGCGCGGGTCGACAGGCTCTCGAGATAGGCGATCATCGATCCGTCGAGCGAGGTTTCGCGCGCGATCGATAGCGCCGACAGGGTCGAGCGGTAGAGGCGCGGCAGTTCGAACAAGTCTTCGGTCGACAAGCGGCGCGGCGACTTTTTCTCAATCAGGTCGAGCAGCGTTTCGAGCCGTTTCCAGTCGGCTTCACGCTCTGCGCGGAACTGGCTGACGCCGAATACGGTGCTGCTCATGGGCGTTCGCGGTCCCGGACATAGCGCTCGGCGAGCGCGAGGGCGAGGTCGTCGGGGCCGGCTTCGAGCACGTCGATGCCGAGCCGCTTCAACCGTTCGATGACGATGCGACGTTCGCGCAGCAGCGCATGGGCGACATTGGCGCGGATGACGTCGTCGGGGGTTTCGGGCCGCGCCTCGAGAAACGCCTCAAGTTCGATATCGCGGAACAGGACGAACAACAGGCGGTGCCGCTTGCGCATCCGCGCGGCGGCGGTGAGCATCAGTTCGGCGCTGGTCGGATCGGTGAACTCGCTGAACAGGATGATCAGGCTGCGGCGCTGCAGCCGCTGGTCGAGCGAGACGAGCGAGAGCGTGAAATTGCTCTCCTGAGCGCCGTAATCGAGTTCGGCGGCGGTGCGATGCAGGGAGGCGAACCCGCGCGCGCCGGTGATGCTGCCCGAATCCGCGGTCGGGCGTCCGGCGAACCCGAACAGGCGGACGGTGTCGCCAGACTTGAGCGCGACGAAGGCGGCGAGCAAAGCGGCGGAGACGGCGCGGTCGATGCGCGGCGTCCCGGCGACCGGTTCGCCCATCGTCCGCCCGCAATCGACCGCGAACACGACGCTGTTGTCGCGTTCGGTGCGGTATTCGCGGGCGAGCAGCGAGAGGTGGCGCGCCGTCGCCTTCCAGTCGATCGCGCGGCGTTCCATGCCCGGCTGGAAATCGGTGAGCGACTGGAATTCGGTGCCATCGCCGCTTTCGGGCCGGATGCGCGTGCCGAACTGGCGGCTGCGCAGAAACTGGCGCATCCCCTGTTCGCGGACGGGGCGCAGGTCGGGGAGGATGCGGATGCTGTCGTCGGTCGCCTTGCTGCGCTGGCGATAGGCGAGGCCGAGCGGTCCCGTGGCGCGCGCCCAGATGCGTGAGAGCTTCGCGGTGCCGCGGCGGGTGGCGGTGTAGACGAGCGCGTTCCCCTCCCGCAAGCGGGAGGGGAGAGGGTCTAGCGGAGCGGAGATGTCTGCCGCATAAGCCAAGCCCGGGTTGACCCCTGACAGCCCGACGATTGCTCCGACCTCGCTCGCGCCGGGGCCCTCCAGTCGCAGATCGTCCTTCCGAATGCGCGGCGCGAGCAGGCCGTCGAGCAGCGCCAAAAGCGCGATCCCCAATGCCCACGCGACCCCGAGCAGCCAGCCATCGGGGCGCGCGACGCC
>JBHYGP010000372.1:991-2953 GCA_051858935.1 Sphingomonas sp. | reverse complement strand
GGGTCGCGACGGCGCGCGCGAAGGCCGGCGCGAAATGCGTGTGGCTGATCGGCCATTCGGAAGGCGGGATGGTCGCGCTCGCCACCGCGCAAGTGCAGAAGGATTTGTGCGGCGTGGTGCTGGCCGCGTCGCTGGGGCGCAAGATGACGCTGGTGATGCGCGAACAATTTGCCAAGAATCCCGGCAACGCGCCGCTGATGCCGCAGATCACAGCCGTGCTCGATTCGATCGAGGCGGGGAAGGTCGGCGATACCAGCGCGATGCATCCTGCGCTCGCCCCGATCTTTTCCCCCGCCAACCAGCGCTATCTGATCGATACGGGTGCCTATGACCCCGGCAAGCTGATCGCGGCGTATAGGGGGCCGGCGATGATCGTGCAGGGCGGGCGCGATCTGCAGACGACGATGGACGACGCCAATGCGATGAAGGCGGGGCAGCCTGCGGCTGAGCTGAAGGTGTTTCCCGAGATGAACCATCTGCTCAAGGACGCGCCGGTCGATCCGGCAGGCAATCTGGCGACCTATAACGACCCCAATTTGCCGCTGACGCCGGGGCTGGTCGATGCAATTGCGGGCTTCATCAAGCGATGATCGTCGTTGCCCCCGCCGCGCGTGCCGCGTAAAGCGCGGGCCATGGGTATCTTCGCGAACATCTTCACCTGGTGGAATGGCTCCACTTTCGGCACCTGGGTCGGCCTGCGTGGCAAGGACCAGGTTGGCGAGGACGCGCTCGGCAACCTGTATTTTCAGGGCGGGGCCGACATGCATGGCCGCCCGCGCCGCTGGGTGATGTACAAAGGGTCGAACGATTCGAGCCGGGTGCCGCCGGAGTGGTTCAGCTGGTTGCACCACCAGATCGACGATGTGCCCGACCGCGCGCTGCCGCCGGTACGCTCGTGGGAACAGCCTGCGGTGCCGAACCTGACCGGCAGCGCGTTTGCCTATCGCCCGCCCGGGGCGTTGGAGCAGGGCGGCAAGCGGGTCGGCGCGACCGGCGATTACGAAGCCTGGACCCCCGGCGCCTGATGCACGCCAGCCGTACCGTCGCGCTGCTGCTGGCGCCGCTTGCGCTCGCGGCGTGCGGGGGGAAGCCGGCTGAAAATACAGCCGATGCGGCAGATTCGGTCGAGGTCCAGCCCAAGGCTGGCGCGGGCGCGGGGGCCGAGGTCGTCGCGGTTGATGCGGGACCGACCGCAGCCGTCACCGGCGTGACCCCGATGGGCGAGCGCGTGGCGGTGCTGGGGCTGCTTAACAAGCGCAACGGTGTCGCGCGCGACCTGACCATCAAGCCGGGGCAGGCGGTGCGCGCGGGCGATGTGATCGTGCGGCTGCGCGCGTGCGAGAAGACCGCGCCGTGGGAGACCGATCAGTTGACCGGGGCGTTCGCGCAGGTCGATATTCGCGGCACCGATGGCAAGTTCACCCGCGCCTTTTCGGGATGGCTGTACAAGGAGCGTCCGGCGCTCAATGTGGTGCAGCACCCGATCTACGACGTCTGGGTCAAGAGCTGTGCGATGACCTTTCCCGATACCGGGGGCGAGGTGGTGGGCGGTGGCGCTGCGGATGCGCCGAAGCGGTCGAGCGCGCCGAAATCCGCCGAGACCGAGGCGCCCTCGGCACCTGCGGCGAGCCCCGCTGCGCCTTCGCCGAGCGACTCCGAGAGCAACGAGAGGTAACGCTCGCGCGGGATCTCCACCGCGCCGAGTGAGGCGAGGTGGTCGGTCGACCTTTGACGCGTCGCGTGCGCGGCTGACCATGCTCTCGCCGAAGAAAGCGCGGCCGAGCGCGAGGCCGTAGAGCCCGCCGACCAGCCGGTCGCCGTCCCAGCATTCGACCGAATGGGCAAAGCCGCGATGGTGCAGGGCGACGAACACCCGCTCGATCGCCGGGTTGATCCAGGTATCGGGGCGGTCGCTCGCGCTCTCGGCGCACAGCGCGATGACCTGCTCGAACGCCATGTCGG
>JBHYGP010000372.1:0-981 GCA_051858935.1 Sphingomonas sp. | reverse complement strand
GCGTGATAGGCGCGGATGCGGTCGGCGGCGAGCGTCTTGCGCAGCGAGCGCGACAGATGAAACCCATCGAGCGGGAGGATCGCGCGCTGGCGCGGCTCGACCCAGAAGACGCTGGGGTCGTCGCGATGCTCCGACATCGGGAACACCCCCATCGCATAGGCGCGCAGCACCAGATCGGGGTCGAGGTCGCTGGCGCGCGGGGTGGGCCGCGTCACTTGCTGCCCTTGCGCGGCTTGGTCAGGTGCTTTTCGATTCCCTGCCACAGCGTGTCGACCGCGAGCGCGCCGGGACTGCGCGGCGCGAAGGCACCGAGCGGGGCGCGGCGCACCGCCATCGCCTCGACCAGGCTGGCCATCGGGATGACCGGCCAGTCGGGGTTGCGCCCCAATGCCTCGGCATGGAGCTTGCGGCGGCGGTCGACCATCGAATGGACCGGCATCAGCGGGACTTTCGCCTTTCCGCCGAGATGCCGCTCGACCTCCTCCAGCGCGCGTTCCGACAGCGGGGAGGGGATGACCGGCACGACGATGAGGTCGGCGGCGCGCATCACTTGTTCGCTGGTTTCGGTCAGCCCCGGCGGGCAGTCGAGGATGACGCGGTCGTAGTCGCCGGAGAGCTGGCCGAGCAGTTTGGCGAGCCGCTTCTTCTTGTCGAGTTCGTGGAACAGATGGTCGAGCCCGCGCAGCGAGGCGTCGGCACCGAGCAGGTCGAGGCGGTCGATCGCGGTCGAGTGGATCAGCTTTGCCGGCTCGACATCCTTGCTGAACACCGATTGCGCCACCGCCTTGCCACGTCCGCCGCCGAGCAGGAAGGTCGATGCGGCCTGGGGGTCGAGGTCCCAGAGCAAGGTCCGCCGCGCCGAGCGGGTCGCGGAGCACCAGGCGAGGTTGACCGCCAGCGATGTTTTGCCGACGCCGCCCTTCAGACTGTATACCGCGATCGTCGCCACGCCCTGCTTTCTCCCGCCATGGTTCGCGCATC
>JBHYGP010000371.1:0-2956 GCA_051858935.1 Sphingomonas sp. | reverse complement strand
CATCGGCGCAAGCACATTATGCTGCCCCGCTGCGTCGAGCCCGCCCTCGGTCGTCCGCTCCTCGCGCCGCTCGGGCACGATGCATGCGGCGTGCGGGCGGTGGCGCAGTGCGATGGCGAGCATTTCCTCGGTCGCCGCCATTTCCAGATTGAGCGGAATGGTCAGCTCCGCCGCCAGCCGCGCGATGTCGTCATCGGTGATGTGCCGCCGGTCCTCACGCAGATGCGCGGTGATTCCGTCTGCCCCGGCCTCCGCCGCCAGCAAGGCCGCCCGCACCGGATCGGGATAGCCGCTGCCCCGCGCATTGCGCACGGTGGCGACATGGTCGATGTTCACGCCAAGGCGGAGATGGCCCATCAGGCTGCCGCCCGACTGCCCGGCTTGATCGCCGGGATCGCCGCCAGTTCGGGCGGAAGCGCCTCGGCATCATAGCTCGGCACGTCGAGCCGGATCAGCGGGAAGAAGGGGACGCCGAGATCGGCGGTGCCGTTCGACCGGTCGATCAGCGACGCCGCCGCGATGACCTCGCCCCCGGCCTCCGCAATCGCCTTCATCGCCTCACGCGACGACAGTCCGGTGGTGACGACATCTTCCATCATCAACACCTGCTGCCCCGGCTCCAGCCGGAAACCGCGGCGCAGTTCGAAGGTGCCCGTCGGCCGCTCGACGAACATCGCATCGACATTCAGCGCGCGCGCAACTTCCTGTCCCGCAATCACCCCGCCCATCGCCGGGGAGACCACTGCGGTGATCCGCTCACGCAACTCGGCGGGAATTTTCGCCGCCACCGCCTGTGCGAGCCGCGCTGCGCGCGCCGGACTCATCAGCACCCGCGCGCATTGGAGGTAGCGTGGGCTGCGCAGCCCCGACGAAAGGATGAAATGCCCCTCCAGCAGCGCCTCCGCCGCCCGGAATTCGTCCAGCACTTCGTCGTCGGTCACGCGTCCATCCCCGCCTTGTTGTACCGCTCCGCATCTAGGGTTCGGGCGGGTCCCCCGCAACACCGCGACCAAAAAGAGGATTCGACAAGCTTGAGGCGCGCGCGCGAGGTGCTATAGGCCACGCTCGACGGGCGGATTGTGTCCGCGCGACCGGCATCGGCCGGCGCCCCCGGACAGGGGCAAGAAGGACAGGGGTTTATTGAGACGATGCGCATGCATGGATTGAAGGCGATCGTGCTGGCTGCGGGCCTCGCGCTCGCCGGGGGCATGGCCCAGGCACAGACCGCGCCAGAGGCACCCGCGCCGGTAACGGCCGCGACTCCGGCGGCCGCGCCCGCCGTTGCGGCACCGACGGACGCGGCGGCGGCGGCTCCCGCTGCGGCGACGCCCGCCGACCCCACTCTCAACGCGGACGGTACGCACAAGAACGGGCCGGTCGCCGGCATCGGCATGCCGGTCGACAAGAAGCTCGGCATTCAGCCGCAGGTGACGACGCTCGGCGCCAGCGCGGCGAGCTTCCACGATCACATCCTGCTGCCGATCATCACCGCGATCTCGATCTTCGTGCTGTTCCTGCTGGCGTGGACCATCGTCCGCTATCGCCGCAAGGCGAACCCGGTCCCGTCGAAGACCAGCCACAACACGATGATCGAAATCGTGTGGACCGCGGTCCCGGTGCTGATCCTCGCCTTCATCGCCTGGCCGTCGATCGCGCTGCTCGCCAAGCAGTTCAAGCCTGCGCCCGAGAACGCCGTCACCATCAAGGCGATCGGCAACCAGTGGTACTGGTCCTACGAATATCCCGACCATGGCGGCATTTCGATCACCGCCAACATGCTCAAGGAGAAGAGCGAGGTTCAGGCCGGACAGCGCTTCCGCACCGATGTCGACGGTCCGCGCCTGCTCGCGGTCGACAACCGCATCGTCGTGCCGGTCGGCACCCCGATCCGCTTGATCGCGACCGCGAACGACGTGATCCACAGCTGGGCGGTCCCCGCCTTCTGGATCAAGATCGACGCGATCCCCGGCCGCCTCAACGAAACCAGCTTCACCGTCGACAAGCCTGGCGTCTATTTCGGCCAGTGCAGCGAGCTGTGCGGCGCGCGTCACGCCTATATGCCGATCGTCGTTGAAGCCGTGACGCCCGAAGTCTTCGCGCAGTGGATCGCGGCCAAGGGCGGCACCATGCCCGCCGCAAACAAGCCGTCGGCCGCTGCGCCGGCCCAGCCGGGCAGCGATGCTGCCGACGATACCGCGACTCCGGCGAACGGCATCGTCCCCGCTGGCAACGACACTGTCGACGCGACCGCCGCGGGCGCGACCACCAATCAAGCCGCCACCGGCAACACGGACAATTGAGCATGACCGACGCAGCACGCGACGCGCACGCCTTTCAGGCGCATGACGACCATCACCACGACGCGGATCACAAGCCCGGCTTCTTCGCGCGCTGGTTCCTGTCGACCAACCACAAGGACATCGGCACGCTGTACCTGATCTTCGCGATCATCGCGGGGATCATCGGTGGCGCGATCTCGGGCGTGATGCGCCTCGAGCTGGCGGAGCCGGGCATCCAGCATCTCGGCTGGATCGCGGAGTTCGTCCATGGCGGTCCGCAGACCTTCGACGAATCGCTCCATTTCTGGAACGTGCTGATCACCGCGCACGGCCTGATCATGGTGTTCTTCATGGTCATGCCGGCCATGATCGGCGGCTTCGGCAACTGGTTCGTGCCGATCATGATCGGTGCGCCGGACATGGCGTTCCCGCGCATGAACAACCTGTCCTTCTGGCTGCTCGTGCCCGCTTTCCTGCTGTTGCTCGCCTCGCCCTTCTTCGGTGGCGGTGCGGGCGTGGGCTGGACGGTCTATGCCCCGCTCTCGACCTATGGCGAGCCGGGGCCGGCGGTGGACATGGCGATCCTGTCGCTCCACCTTGCCGGTGCCAGCTCGATCCTGGGTGCGATCAACTTCATCACCACCATCTTCAACATGCGCGCGCCGGGCATGACCCTG
>JBHYGP010000370.1:0-2962 GCA_051858935.1 Sphingomonas sp. | reverse complement strand
CAAGGTCGAGCTTGGACAGGTCGCCGGGACCACGGCAATCGATCACGCCCCCGGCTTCGATACGGTCGCCATCGGCGAGCACGACCGCACGCGCGCTGGCACCCAGCACCTTGCGCCGCATCATCACCGCGCCGTCGGGCATCGCGGCACGCACGACTTGGTCGAATCGTTCGGATTCGATCGAATAATAGGCCGCCTTCAGCGTGCGGGCGTGTGCGGGGAAATGGACGTCGTAGCTGGTCCAGCCATAGGAGATCAGCGGCGCGACCATCCAGCGGTCGGCGGGTGCCACGTCGCTGGCAAAGAATGACCAGAGATGGTTGCCACCAATGCTGCGCCCGCCGTCGATCAGGCGGATGTCGAGCGTGGGGTGCTTGCGGCGCAGCGCGAGTGCGATCAGCCCGCCCGCGAGTCCTCCCCCGACAATGGCAACGTCGCAATGGATGATCGCTGGCATCGCCGCCGCCTAGCGGATCGCTGCGCAGGGTAAAAGCCCCGCTCGTGGCGCAAACCCGTCTTTCTGTCGCACCGGCATTTGTTCACAGCCGTGCGCAACCCGGCCCTTGACCACGAGTCGCGCGCCGTGCTGTCATAGACATGTCATGGCTGGCGGCGATTAGGCCCCGGTCGCGAGCGACGCGCGGCGAGAGAGGGGGACCATGTACCATCCCGATCTGATCCGACATCCTGAGGGGTGCCCGGCGCTTGTGCTCAATGCCGATTACACGCCGCTGTCCTATTATCCGCTAAGCATCTGGCCGTGGCAGACCGCGATCAAGGCGGTGTTCCTCGATCGCGTTGACATCGTCAGCCATTATGAGCGCGAGGTGCGCAGCCCGACCGCGTGCATCAAGCTGCCCAGCGTGATCGCGCTCAAGCAATATGTGCGGCCATCGCAGTTCCCGGCCTTCACCCGGTTCAACCTGTTCCTGCGCGACAAGTTCGAATGCCAATATTGCGGCAGCCACCGCGACCTGACCTTCGACCATGTCATCCCGCGCGCGCAGGGTGGGCGGACGACGTGGGAGAATGTCGCGACCGCCTGTGCGCCGTGCAATCTGAAGAAAGGCGGACGCACGCCGAAACAGGCGGCGATGCCGCTGTTCATGCCGCCGATCCGCCCGACCAGTTGGCAGCTGCAGGAACATGGCCGCCGCTTCCCGCCCAATTATCTCCACGATACCTGGCGCGACTGGCTCTATTGGGACGTCGAGCTGGAAGCCTGAGGCCGTTTCGGTGCGCCGCGACTTGCTCTAGACAGGCTCTGGAAACGGAGACTGGCATGAGCGGTTTGGTGGTTGATCGGCGTCGCGCACTGGCGCTCGGGATTGGCGGTGCAGCAACACTGGCACTTCCGGCATGGGCACAGCAGACCGCGCCCTTGGACGCCACGGTCGACACCATTGTCGCGAACTTCATGCGCGCGTTCGAAACGCCCGGCATTGCCGTGGCAGTCGTGCGCAAGGGACAGCCCGCGTGGCTCAAGGGCTATGGTGTGCGGACGATGGGCCGCGCCGTGCCGGTAGATATCCACACCCGCTTCGGCATCGCGTCGAACAGCAAGGCGTTTACCGCCGCCGCGCTGGCGATGCTGGTCGAGGAGGGCAAGCTCGGCTGGGACGACCGGCTGACGCAGCATATGCCCGAATTCAAAATGGCCGACCTGCTCGTCCACCGCTCCGGGCTGCCGCTCGGCGCGGGCGACCTACTCTACTTCCCCAAGTCGAACCGCACGGTGCAGGACGCCGTGCGCGCGCTGCAATTTCTGCAACCGGTGCGCCCGTTCCGTGGCGGCTATGATTATGACAACATCCTCTACATCGTCGCGGGCGCGCTGATTGAGGCGAAGTCCGGGATGAGCTGGCGCGACTTTATCCGCACGCGGATGCTCGAACCGCTCGGCATGGCCGATGCGGTGCCGTCGCTGGAGTTGCTAAAGACGACCAATGTCGCGGGTCGCCATGCGCGGCTGGGGCCGCCAGTGCGCGGGGTCGGGCCGATGCAGGTGATCGAACCCGATGAATCGCCGGTCGTCGATGCCGGGGCGGGGATCAACGCCAGCATCGCCGATGTCGCCAAATGGCTGGAGGTGCAACTCGCACTGGGCGCGCTGCCCGATGGCAAGCGCCTGTGGAGCGCCGAGAGCGCGGCGGCGATGTGGTCGCCGCAGGTGGTGGTGGCGTCGAGCGACGGTCCCACCGACCTCAATCCCGTCCGGTCGATCATGCAGGGCTATGCGCTCGGCTGGTTCGTCCAGGATTATCGCGGTCGGCGCCTGATCAGCCATTCGGGCGGGCTGTCGGGACAGGTGACCCAGACCGCCCTGATCCCCTCGGCCGGGATCGGCGTCGCGGTGCTGAGCAATACCGAGGACAGCGTGTCGGGCGGCATCCGCAACGCGCTGCTCGACCATCTGCTCGGCGTCCCAGCCTATGACTGGGTCGCCAATTACGTCGCGCGCAGCAAGCTGGCGCGGGAGGACGCGGTCGCGGCGATGGGCGATGGCGACGCCAAGCGGCCGGAAGGCGGCCCGAGCCTGCCGCTCGCCGCCTATGCCGGGCGCTATCGCGATCCCTGGTATGGCGACATCGTGGTGAAGGAGCGCGGCGGGGCGCTGCACATCGACTTCGCGCCCCACCCGCAATTTGCCAGCCGTCTCGACGCCTGGGGCACGGACGCCTTCCGCACCCGGATGACGCCGGGCAAGGGCGAAGACGCGGTAGTCAGCTTCGCGGTTGCAGGCGGCAAGGTCACTGCGGTGACGATGAAGGCGCTCTCCCCGCTCGCCGATTTCAGCTATGACTATCACCACCTCGCCTTCGCGCCGGTGGTCGAGTAGCGTATTATTGCAATAATACACCGGTTCGTTATCCTGGTCTCACCAACTGGAGGGAACACCATGAAACGACTCACCATTGCGCTGCTCTCGGGGGCTGCGTTGCTCACCGCCGGAACTGCCGCC
>JBHYGP010000369.1:0-2973 GCA_051858935.1 Sphingomonas sp. | reverse complement strand
GCTGGCGTGCCATGGTCGATCTTGAACAGCGCACTGTTACCGTCGCGCCAGACCGGAATCAGCCCGGCCTCAAGCCGTTTGTCGTAATTGGGCGGGCTGATCACCCACAGATAATCATAGGCGTGGCGCGGGAAGCGCGCCAAGCTGACCGCGACCGGCCGCCACCATTCGCGCGGGCATTTGGTATCGGTGACGATCTGCGACGGGTCATGGCTGAACCCACGCGCCTGCTTGTAGCGGACGGTGAGCAACTGCCCGCCCGCCATCGACCATTGGTCGTTGGTGTATGCGAACTTCCGCACCATCGCCATGCCGGGCAGATGCTGAAGCCGCGTCATCGTCCATTCGTTGTAGCAGGTCTCACCGACGAAACTCAGCAGCCGCGCCCCCTCGGGCACATGCTCGAGCGCCTTGAGTTCGCGGTCGTAGGACTTGTCGTAAAGATAGTTGCTCCACGTCGTCGTGCCCATGCGGACGAGGAAGAAGGCGAGCCCCGCCATCGCCAGCATCTTGGCCCCCCGCGTTGTCATCCCCGGCTTGGGCCGCAATGCGATCACGGCGATGGCGATCATGTATGGGGCGAGGCGCATATCGGCATAGGCCGACCCGAACACCACGCGCGGCAGCAGGATGAACACCGCGATCAGGAACAGCGCGGAAATGCCCAAATGCCGCGAATATTCGATATTGGGATCGCGCAGCCCCTTGAGCAGCACCAGGAACAATACGCCAAGGCAGGCGATGTCGAACAGCTGCCACCGGTCGCGCAGGACCATCAACACCCACCAGATCTTCGCGCGCCAGTTGAACCAGTCGCCGGTCTGGCCACTCACATCGCCCGCGCTGCGCCACATCAGCATGAGGACGGCGGCGGGGACCAGCGACAGGCAGTGGATGCCCGCCATGAACCACGGAACGACCCAACTCTGCACGAAATTCGCGTGCCACGGCCCGGTGCGCGGGCCGCGCATGTCATGCTGGCGGATCAGCTCGGCGGCGAAGCAGAGCACGCCCAGCGTGCCCCAGCCGAACGTGTGCGTGACCCAGATCAGCATCCCGATCGGCACGAAGATCACAGCGCGCAGCTGAATCTTGCCCAGCCGCGCCAGCCGCAGCCACAGCGCAAAGGCGTTGAGCGCCAGCGCCATCGACAGCGCGAAATTCGCAAAGCCGAAATGGAAGGCGTAGTTGTACGCCAGCGGCAGCGCGAACAGCGCCGTCGCCGGAATGCGCCCATGCACCTCGCGCGCGATCCACAACAGCCCGGTGACGGTCAGCACCGGAATTGCGATCACGATCAGCTTGACCGCCAGCTCCAGCCCGAAAATCGGCTCGAGCGGGATAATCAGCAGATCGAGCCCGAGATTGCCGATCAGGCTCCACTCGAACTTGTACCAGTCGTTGAGCCACGGCACTTCGCCATGGCTCAGCTGAACGCGGTAGCGCGCCATGTGCCCGGGCAGGTCGACCTGCGGCGGGATATCCGGCCACAGCAACGGGATCGCCGCCGCGATCGCCGCGAACAGCACGAACCAGCGCGTCTGCCACCAGCGTGGCATCTCGGTCGGATTTCCCCCCTGCATCCGACCGCCTTTACTGCGCCGCAGCACCTGCGGGCAAGCGGCTTGCCGACCGGTCGATTGTGTAAAGCGCCGATCCGTCCTGTTTCCAGACGCGGGTGAGGCCGGCGGCAGCATGTCGCGGGATCGGCGCATCGATCAGCCAGACATGGGTGAAGTGCGCACGCGGGAAGTGTGTCAGCGCGTCGGCACGAGGCAGCAGATTGGGGTCGTGCGGGCAGGCCTGTACCACCGAAATCTGCGATGGATCATGCGCGAAATAGCCGGCAGGAACCTTGACGCGCAGCAGCGGCGCCCCATCCATCCGCCACTGGTCGTTGGCGAAGGCGGCACGGCGCGCCGTGGCGAAGGCGGGAAGATGCGTGCGGCGGCTATGCGCCCAGGGCTGGTCGCACCCGTCTCCGACCAACGCGAAGACCCGCGCGCCGCGCGGCAGGTGGTCGAGCGCGGCCAACTCGCGCCGCCAGTCGGCATCGTAGAGCGCGAAGCTGGCGGTGGTGGCGATCGTGCGGATCATGAAGAATGCGAGGCCCGCGAGTGCGACGATACGGACCGGTGCCCCCTCCTTGGGCACCAGCCCAGCCAGCGCCACGGCAAAGGCGAAGGGCAACAGCCGCAAATCGGCATAGGCCGAGCCAAGCAGGGTGAAAGGCAGTAGCAGAAAGGCCAGCGCGGCCAGCCCGGCGGCTGCCGCGGCTTGCGGCGCAAACCGCCCGGCCCGCCCCCGAATGCCCGCATAAACTGCCAGCACGATCACCAGCAAAGCGGGCAGGTCGAGCCAGATCCAGCGGTCGCGCAGCACGCTGCCCAGCCCTTTCAGTTTGGCGACCAGGTCGAGGAAGCGCCCGGTCTCCGCCGCGCCCCCGCCGCCGCGCCACACCAGCATCGCGAGCACCGGCGGCGCGAGCGGGAGCGACGCGATGGCCGCATCGAGCGCGGCGCGCACCGCACCCTTGTCCTTCGCTCGGGCCGACCACTCGCCCGCGAACACGAACAGTCCGAGCATCGCCCAACCCATCGCGTGACACGTCCACACGACCAGCCCGAGCGGCACGAAGATCGCCGCGCGCAGTCCGATCCGATTGACGCGCGCCAGCCGCAGCCACAGCGCCCAGCCGCCAAGCGCGAGCGCCATGGCAAGGCAATAATTCACGAATCCGAACTGGAAGGGATAGCTGTACGCCAGCGGCAGCGCGAACAATGCCCAGGGACTGACCCGCCCGGTCAGCTCGCGGCTGAGCCACAGCAGCGCGCCGGTGGTCAGCACGGGAATCGCGACCACTACCAGCTTGACCGCCGACTCCAGCCCGATCAGCGGACCCAGCGCCGCGACGAGCAGATCGACGCCGAGATTGCCGACAAATCGCCATTCAAAACTGTAGTAGCGATCAAG
>JBHYGP010000368.1:10039-10640 GCA_051858935.1 Sphingomonas sp. | reverse complement strand
TTGCCAATATCCGCATTAAAAATCAGATGCTTGACGGCGTCGAAGGCGGCATGACCAGCTATCACGGCGAAGTCATGCCAATCTACGACGCGGCAATGCGCCACAAAGCCGACGGCACCCCCCTGGTCGTCATCGGCGGCAAGGAATATGGCACCGGCTCGTCGCGCGACTGGGCGGCGAAGGGCACGAATCTCCTTGGAGTTCGGGCAGTTATCGTCGAGAGCTTTGAGCGTATCCACCGCTCGAACCTGGTCGGCATGGGCGTGCTGCCGCTGCAGTTCGCCGAAGGCGTGACCCGCGAAACGCTCGGCCTCAAGGGTGACGAGACCTTCACCATCACCGGCGTGTCGGCCCTGCGCCCGCGTCAGGAGGTCGAGGTCAAGCTGACCCGCGCCGACGGCAGCACCGAGACCTTCCTGACCCGCTGCCGCATCGATACCGTCAACGAGCTGGAATATTTCCTCAACGGCGGCATCCTCCAGTATGTGCTGCGCAAGCTCGCGGCATGATCGCGCTGGCGCTCCTGCTGCTCGCGGCCGGGCTGTTGCCCGACCGTGAGCCGGGGGCGCCATGGGTCAAGTTTCAGGCGGAGGGCCAGGGG
>JBHYGP010000368.1:0-10029 GCA_051858935.1 Sphingomonas sp. | reverse complement strand
ATATCGACCCGACCAGCGTCAGGGACGCGGACGGCGAAAAGACCATCCGCCTGCTCGACACCGCCGAAACCCCGGCGACCAGCGACGTGTACATCGACCTGTCGGTCTCCTGCACGACGCGTCAGGCAATGATGATCCGCCTGACCGAGGTAAAGTCGGGCAAGGCCACTGAAATCGCACCTGAAAACCGCGAGCCCGCCGACCCCGATCACCCGTTCATGCGCAAGCTGATCGACTTTGTCTGCGACGGAAAGCCGCTCAAATGATCCGCGCCGCCCTGACCCTCAGCCTGATCGCGCTGCCCGCCACCGCCCAGACTTGGAAACCGGTCCCCGGCGCCGCCAATGCCTCGCTGTCGATCGACACCGCGGGTATCAAGCGCGAAGGCAAATGGCGCGTGTTCCGCACCCGCACCACGTCACTCGGCATGGAGGGGACGATCATCGGAACCGTCGCGATGGATTGTACCGCCGGCGTCACCGAGCTGCGCGGCCAGCGGCTGCTCGCGCGCGGAAAGGTCGTGCGCGAGCGTGTCTTCCCGGTCGCGAAACGCCCGCGTCAGAAGATTCCCAACCCGTCAAAAGACCCGGCGTTCAGAATGGTCTGCCGCGCCAAATAGGCGTCACCGCCGCGCAATCACCGCAATCCGGTCGGCTAGGTCATTGTCACGTACCGTCACCGAATCGCGTGACCAGTTGCCGACGAACGTGGTGCTTTCCTTGAACCCCGGCGACAGCCACGCCTTGTTGCCCTCGACCACAAGGCCTGCGGAGCTATGCTTCACGCCCTCCGGCGCGACCGCGATCATCGTGCCGTAATTGTCCTTGGCCGGCCCCTGCTCGAACGCGTTGCCCGCAATGCGGCCTGACGCGCCGTTGGACAGATCGATCGCATAGTTGGTGTTGCGGCCCAGACTATCGTCGAAGCTGGAATTGAGGATTTCGACGCGCGGCGCGCGGACCTTCACATAATGGCCGCCGGTGCCCCGCTCGAACCGCGACTCCACCACCTTCAGGCTGCCATAAGCGCCAACATAGATGGCATGCGCGCCATTGCCGGTCGGGTCTTTGCCCAGCCCCGCAAAGGTCGATCGCTCGACGGTGATCGACCCGCGCGGATCGCTCGCGGTCAGTATCCCGCACTGGCCGTCGATAAACATCGCGTTGGTTACGTGCAGGTTACCGGTCTCCAGCCGGATGCCCGCGCCATTGCCGTCCTCAACCAACGTCCGCATGAACACGATGCCGTCCACCTTCGCCCCGCGCCCGCGCAAGACAAGCGTCGCCTTGCCCTCACAGATCGCCCGGTCGAACACCGCCTTGCCCGGCACCTGCGCGACATAGGTGATGTCGCCAGCTTCCTGCACCGCGCAGTCGCCGTAGCGGCCCGGCGCGATGCGGATCGTACCGCGCCGCTCGCCAATGGCGGTAACCGCTTCCTGCAGGCTGGCGAAGGACTGACCGGTCTCCTCGACCGTAAACGGCGCGGCTTGCCCCTGTGGCAATGCGGGACCGGTGGTGGCGAGCAGGGCGGCGGCAAGTGCGAACAGGCGCATGGGGATAAGCTCCGGCGTTTTGCCGAAGGATATGCGCGCGGAATGTTAAAAAGCCCCTCTCACGCGTGAAAGGGGCTCAGCCGCGGTCAGGCGTCCGCGGCTTCCCTGACCAGCGCCGTCTTGATCGCCTCCACGAACGCGGGGATATCATCGGGATTGCGGCTGGTGATCAGGTTACCGTCCACGACGACCTCCTCGTCCACCACCGTCGCCCCGGCATTCTCCAGATCGGTGCGCACGCTCGGCCAGCTCGTCGCGCGCTTGCCGTCGACGATGTCCGCCTCGACTAGCAGCCACGGCGCGTGACAGATTGCCGCGACCGTCTTCCCGTCGTCGAAAAACTCCTGGATCAGCCCGATGGTCGTGTCGTCCATCCGCAGCGTGTCGGGGTTGTGAACGCCACCGGGCAGCACCAGAGCGTCATAATCCGCGCTATCGACATTGCCGACCAGCATATCCGGCGTAATGCTCTCGCCCTTTTCACCGCCGCTCTCTCCGGTGATCGGGTCGAGCTTGAGCGACGCAAGCGTCACCTTGACGCCCGCATCGATCAGCGCCTGGCGCGGCTTCATGAGCTCGGACTGTTCGAACCCGTCGGTCGCGATCATCAGCACGCGGGCATGGGATAGCTCGGCCATCATATATCTCCTGTCACTTCGGGTTGTGCGCTCAACCGGTCAGCATCGGCACAGTTCCGCAATGATGCGACGAGATGCACATTGACCGGTTCAAGCCGCGACGCACGAAGCACGCATATGATACGGTTAAGCGACCAATCAGGCTCCCCCTGCCTCACATTGGCAATTCGTATTATCATGTGGCAGAATAGATCCTCCCATCATGCAACCAGGGGGAAATTATGGGCAATTTTTCATTTGGCGATCTATTTCAGTTCGAACGAATGGTCGCACCGACCGTTCTCAAGATCGTGTATTGGCTCGGACTTGCCGGCGTCGTCATCTGGTTTCTGATCGCCTTGCTTGCTGGCGTTCGCATGCTTGAATATAACGCTGCCGCTGGACTTGGGTCGGTTCTGATCGCGTTCCTTGGCTTGCTCTTCGGCACACTGATCTGGCGGATCGTCATCGAAATTTACATGGTGATCTTCAGCATCAACGACCGGCTCGGGGAAATTCGCGACAGCCTCAAAAAGGACTGATCTCGGCGCCGCTCTTCCTGTCACTCAGAGTTGCGGAACGATGCGACGCTATGCGCATTGGTCCGGCATGATGAGGGCAGGATGAGCGGCAAGCTGCGCTATTGCGACGACAAGGCACCGGGGATCACGCGGCGACCGGTGCGCGGCGGCTGGGGCTATTGGGACGCCGACGGTAACCGCATCACCGATCGCGAAGAGATTGAACGACTCAACGCCATCGCCCTGCCCCCCGCTTATGCCGACGCTTGGTATTGCCCGCATCCCAACGGACATCTTCAGGCAACCGGAATCGACGCGCGCGGGCGCAAGCAATATCGCTACCACCCCGATTTCCGCGCCGCGCGGGAGGCCGCGAAATATGACCGCTGCGCCAGCTTTGGCCACCGCCTGTCGCGGTTGCGCGCAAAGATCGAGGTCGATCTGCGCAAGCGCGCACTGTCCCGCGACCGCGCCATCGCCGCCGTCGTTCGACTGCTCGACCTCGGCCATGTTCGCGTAGGGAATGAAGGCTATGCGAAGGCGAACAAGAGCTTCGGCGCAACCACCTTGCGCCGCCGCCACGCCAAGCTGGAGGGGCGCAGCCTAAAGTTGCAGTACCGCGCCAAGTCGGGCCGGATGCGCGTGCTGCGGATCACCGACGGCAGCCTGATCGGTTTCGTCAAGAAATGCCAGGATCTGCCAGGCCAGCATCTGTTCGGCTGGCTCGACGATGCGGGCGAGGCGCATCCGGTGACCTCCAGCGACGTCAACGACTACATCCGCGAAGCGATGGGCGAGGATTTCACCGCCAAGCATTTTCGCACCTGGGGCGCCAGCGTGATCGCGTTCGAAGCGCTCGCCACCGCCGACGGACATGTCGGGCTCAAGACCTTGCTCGAACCCGTCACCGCCGCACTCGGCAACACCCCCACCATCGCGCGCAAATCCTATGTCCACCCGGACCTGATCGCGCTCGCCAAGGATCGCGAGGCGCAGGCGGGGTTTCGTGCAGGCCTTATCTTGCCTAGGATGACCCGCCACCTCAGCCGTGCCGAGCGCGGACTGATCGCCTTTCTCGAGAGCGACGGAATTTCCGCCAAGGCTGCCTGAAGGAATTCAATGACCGTCACCAATACCACCGCCGCAGCCGAAAAGGCTGCCACAAACACCGGCGACGCCGTTCAGGCGCAGACCCAGGCGTTCTTCGTCGATGCCAGCCTGTGGGTCCAGTCGCACTGGCTGCAGATCCTGATCGCCACCGGAATCGCGGTCGGCGTTGTCCTGTTGCTCTATTGGTTGCGCAGCTGGGGCACGAAACTGTGCCAGCGTTCTGACGGACCGATGGGATGGGGCACGATTGTCGGACGCGCGGTTTCGCGCACCGGCAGCTTTTTCATCATGATGCTCGCAGTCCGGCTGGTCTCCAACTATGCCGCGCCGCCAGCGATGCTGGAGCAGACAATCGCCTTCCTGTTCACCGTGGCGGTGGTGTTCCAGGGTGCGATTTGGGCGCGGGAGATCATCCTCGGCACCATCGAGAAGAAGACCGAATCCGAGAATTACCATGGCGAGGCGCTGCTCTCCGCGCTCGGCCTGATCCGGCTGCTCGTCACCGTCGCGCTGTTCGCGGTCGCTTTGGTGGTGGTGCTCGACAATCTCGGCGTCAACGTCACCGGCCTGGTCGCAGGTCTCGGCGTCGGCGGCATCGCAATTGGCTTGGCGGCGCAGGGCATCTTCGCCGACCTGTTCGCCGCACTCGCGATCATCTTCGACCGCCCGTTCCGCCGTGGTGACAAGGTGATGTACGACCAGACCGTCGGGGTGGTCGAGGAGATCGGCCTCAAATCGACCCGCGTGCGCTCGTTCGACGGCGAAGTGCGGATCATCGCCAACAAGCAGCTGCTCGACAAGGAGATCCAGAACATCTCCAACCGCGATCACATCCGCATCAAGCTGCCGGTGGGCGTCGCTTATGAAACTCCGCCCGAACAGCTTGAGGCGCTGCCCGACATGCTCACCGGCATCGTCGAGGCGGCGGGCGGGACGATCGCGCGCGCGAGCTTCGAGGGGCTGGGGGCGAGTTCGGTCGACTTCAACCTGTGGTTCGACATCCCCGGCGACGACTGGCCGACTGCACACAAGGTGCGCGACGCGGTGATCATCGGCATCCTGCGCCGCTTTGCCGCAGAAGGCATTTCGATCCCCTTCCCGACCCAGACGACCTATACCGCCGATCCGCGGGGCAAGCTGATCCTGCCCTATCCCGAAGTGCAACCCGTGATGCGTGTCGACAAGGAGGTCGGCGAACGCTGATTCGGGATCAAATCCCATTTTTCGAATATCGGGTTTGCGTTGGATGACCCGGCTTCCCTTACGGAAGCCGGTGAATTCCCAATTCCAGTAGGCACCACTTGCCCCGCGCCGCGCTTCCCCCTAGATGCGGCGCAGAGGATGTCGCAGGGAAGCATCATGGCCGATACCGACACGCAGGAAAGCGTCACGATCCAGCAGCTCGCCGATCGCGCGGGTGAGGAGCGGGTGTCGGACTGGGTCACGGTGTCGCAGGAGATGATCGACAAGTTCGCCGATGCGACTGGCGACCATCAGTTCATCCATGTCGATCCCGCCAAGGCGGCGATGACGCCGTTCGGCGGCACGATCGCGCACGGTTTCCTCACCCTCTCCCTGATGCCGCTGCTCGCACAGAAGACGCCCCAGCCCAAGATCGAGGGGCTGAAGATGGGCGTCAATTACGGGGGCAACAAGGTCCGTTTCCTGACCCCGGTACGTTCGGGCAGCCGCGTACGCGGACACTTCAAGACGCTTGAGCTGGTCGAGAAACGCCCCGGCCAGTGGCAGCAGACCGTCGAATTCACGATTCAGATCGAGGGGCAGGACAAGCCCGCCCTGATCGCCGAATGGATCAGCCAGCTTTTTGTCTAGACAATAAACCGAAGGGACCGTCCGCATGCGTTCTGCCGTCATCGTTTCTACCGCCCGCACCCCGATCGGCCGCGCTTATCGTGGCGCGTTCAACGCTCTCCCCGCCCAGACGCTGGCGGCGAAGTCGATCGAGGCTGCGGTCGCCCGCGCCGGGATCGACGGTGCCGAAGTGCAGGACGTGGTGTTCGGCGCGGCGCTTCAGCAAGGGCATCAGGCGGGCAATATCGCGCGTCAGGCGCTGCTGCGCGCCGGGCTTCCGGTCAGCGTCGCGGGCATGTCGGTCGACCGCCAGTGCGCCAGCGGCCTGATGGCGATCGCCACTGCCGCGAAGCAGATCGTGGTCGACAATATGGACGTCACGATCGGTGGCGGCGTCGAGAGCATCAGCCTGGTCCAGACGCCCCAGATGCGCGTCGCACCAGACCCCGAACTGCTGGCGATGCACAAGGATGTGTACATGCCGATGCTGCAGACAGCCGAGGTCGTCGCCGCGCGCTACAATATCGGCCGCGACGCGCAGGACGCCTATGGCTTCCAGTCGCAGCAGCGCACCGCCGCCGCCCAGGCTGCGGGCAAGTTCGACGACGAGATCATCCCCGTCACCGCGACGATGAACATCGTCAACAAGGAGACCAAGGAAGTCACCCAGAAGGAAGTGACGCTGACCAAGGACGAGGGCAACCGCCCCGAGACCACGCTGGAAGGCCTGCAGTCGCTCCAGCCGGTCGTCCCGAACGGCACCGTCACCGCGGGCAACGCCAGCCAGCTTTCGGACGGCTCCTCGGCCAGCGTGCTGATGGAAGAAAAGCTCGCCGAAAAGCGCGGCCTGACCCCGCTTGGCCGCTATGTCGGCATGGCGGTCGCCGGCACCAAGCCCGACGAGATGGGCATCGGCCCGGTCTTCGCGATCCCGGCGCTGCTCGACCGGTTCAACCTCAAGATGGACGATATCGGCCTGTGGGAGCTGAACGAGGCGTTCGCGGTGCAGGTCCTGTATTGCCGCGACAAGCTCGGCATCCCGGACGAGCTGCTCAACGTCAATGGCGGCTCGATCTCGATCGGCCATCCCTATGGGATGACCGGCGCGCGCTGCACCGGTCACGCGCTGATCGAAGGCAAGCGCCGCGGGGCGAAGTACGTCGTCGTGACGATGTGCGTCGGCGGCGGCATGGGCGCGGCGGGACTGTTCGAGGTTCTCTGAGCCTCTCGCCACAACGGACCAACGAAAAGCCGGTGGATCGCTCCGCCGGCTTTTTTATGCCTTCTATTACCCAGTTCATCGGGAACGCGATACGCTCCCGCCATGGCCGGTGCGTATGATCTTTTGGGAAAACGAATTGCTTTGGCTGCGGCCCTGAGCGCAGTCAGCCTAACTTCATCCCCTGTATTGGCGTGCGCTACGGTAATTCGGGACCGACAGCGTCCCGGCGAGAGCCTCGAAGCTTACGAAGCTCGGCTCACCAAGATCGAGCGGCGCGAGGCGCGCCGGTATATCCGCGAGCGTCAGTCCACCTCGCTTCGAAACGCCAACATGATTTTCATTGGCCGGGAAGTTGAAGTGCCGATGCCGAAACGCAATCCGCTGCCTCCGGCTGAGCAGACTGACCCCTCTACCGTTACCATCACCGCACAGCGGATCGAGGTCGCGTCCCCCCGTCGAGTTTATTTCAAGCCGACCGACTGGCTTCGAGGACAACCTTCGTCAGAGACATTCAGCATAGGTGGATCGCTCTCAAACTGCGGCTTTCGGAGTCTAGGCGACACGTCCGACAGCCAGCCCGGCGACCTCTACCTCTTCTTCGCCCGCAAAGGGCCGGTGTCAGAGGCAACGCTAATTGACGCCATCGCTGTCGATTCCATTGACCACCCCGCCCTGAACGCCTTCGTGGTGAAATACCGAAAGCATCCCGTCGCGCGCCAGTAACGACCCTATGGGCCGGTCAGCAGATGCAGACCGGCCCACCATCATCACTGGCGCACCGTCGGGATGCGCTTCATCGGCGGCTGCTTGCCGTCGGCGGTGCCGCAGTCCTCGGCCACTACACCCCGCTTCAGCGTGATATCGCCGACCTTGGTCCGCGCCGGAGCCGCTGCGCCGTCGCCATTCAGATCGCCCGCCGCGACCTGAACCCCGCCGCGCGCTTCCTGCGGCTTGGGCTTGGGTCCGCGCGGGATGCGGCGGATGATGTCGCGGTCGAGCGAGCCCTGCACCGCTTCGCCGCCATCTCCACCGGTCTTGCGCGGGGTGAGCTTTGCTTGCTTCATCGCGCCGCTCCCGGCTCCGGCACCCGCACCGGCAATGATGTCGGCGCAGCGCGCATCGTCGCGCGATTCGCCCTTCACCCCGTCGATTTTCATGAACTGCCCGCCTGCCGCCGGCACCGCGATGGCCATCATCGCGCCCACAATCACTAGTCGCATCATATCGTCTCCCATTGTCCGATTGCCCTGCCCTCGCGCTGCGGCTATGCCGATTGGAGCGTTGCGCTAGACTTATGATCTAGAGCATTAATCCAATCTGAACCTGTTCGAGTATTAGCGTATGGCGACCAAGGCAGTTGAAACCCGGACCCGCGTGCTGGAAGCTGCCGCGCGCCTGTTCGCCGAACGCGGGCTGGAGGCCGTGTCGATCCAGGATATCCGCGACGCGTCGGGCGTGTCGAACGGCAGCATCTTCCATCATTTCGGGTCGAAGAACGGCGTCGCGCTCCATGTCTATCTGGAGGAGCGCCGCGCCTATTGGGACCACGCCATCGCCGCAGTCGAGGCGTATGACGGCGATCCGGTCGAGGCGCTGGGCGCAGCGGTGCGCGCCACGCTCGCCTATCAGGAGGCGCATCCCGAGCGGCACAATTTCATGATCGAATGCGCCAGCTCGTCCTGGACCCGCGCCCATGCCGAGCCAGTGCAGGCACTCAACGCCGAATTCACGACGCGCTTCATCGCCTGGGGTGCGCCGCACGCGATGGCCGGCCGGCTGCGCCCGATCGACCCGCAACTCGTCGCCGCGCTCGTCTTCGGCCCCAGCCAGTGGCTCGCCCGCTCCTGGCTCACCGGCCTGACGCCGCAGCCGCCGACGCACTATGCCGACATGCTGGTCGATCTGGTGACCCGCGCGCTGCGTCCCGACGCTTGACGCCGCCCCGCCGCCGGGCGAAGCCGCGCTGATGGGAATGAGCTTCACGCACCGTATCCGCATCGAGGCGCACGCCGTCTGGCTCGCGGTCCGCGATCCGCGCACGCCGCTATTCGCGAAACTGGTCGGGTTGCTCGTCGCCGCCTATGCGCTGTCGCCGATCGACCTGATCCCCGACTTCATCCCGGTGTTGGGGCTGATCGACGACGCCATCCTGATACCTGCCGGCGTTTGGCTGTTCGAAAAGCTGGTCCCCGCCCCTCTGCTCGCCGAGCACCGTGCGACGGCGGCCGCAGCAGCGGAGCGCCCGGTCAGCAAATGGGGCATCGCCATCGTGATCGCGCTATGGGCGCTCATCGCCTTCGTCGTCTATGAGTTCCTGATGCTGGGCTATGACTGAGCGGCGATACGCTCAAGGCCGCTGACCTCCCCGCATTCCGTTTGTGCTGAGCTTGTCGAAACACGGGCCCTGTGCACTCTCAAACGGCAGGATACAGCCCTTCGACAGGCTCAGGGCAAACGGCTGTAGGACGGATAAAGCGCTAGCCCCCCGCTCAGCTATGCTTGGCGATCCACTCTTCCAGCACCGGTGCGATGCGGTTGCGCCATTTGCTGCCATTGAAGATGCCGTAATGGCCGACATCCTCGGCCATGTGATATTTCTTCATCTTCGCGGGCAACTTGGTCGCGATGGTCAGCGCGGCCTTGGTCTGGCCGAGCCCTGAAATATCGTCCTTCTCGCCCTCGATCGCCAAGAGCGCGGTGTCGGTGATCGCCGCGGGGTCGACCCGGCGGCCACGGTGCATCATCTCGCCCTTGGGCAGCGCGTGCGACTGGAACACCACGTCGATCGTCTGCAAGTAGAATTCCGACGTCATGTCGCAGACCGAGCGATATTCGTCGTAGAAACGCATCGTCGAATCCGCGCTCTCGCCATCGCCCTTCACCAGATGCTTGAACATCTCCCAGTGCGAATTCATGTGGTTGCCCAGGTTCATCGTCATGAACCCGGCGAGCTGGAGGAAGCCCGGATAGACGGTCCGCCCCGCGCCCGGATAGGTGCCGGGCACGGTCGCGATCACATTCTGCTTGAACCAGCTATGCGGCCGTTCGGTCGCCAGCGTGTTGACCGCAGTCGGTGCTTCGCGCGTGTCGATCGGTCCGCCCATCAGCGTCAGCGTGCGCGGCGTATTCGGATGCTTGTCGGCATTCATCAGCGCCACGGCGGCATAGGCCGGAACGGAAGGCTGGCACACC
>JBHYGP010000367.1:0-2975 GCA_051858935.1 Sphingomonas sp. | reverse complement strand
CCCGACACCCAGGCCGCTTACGCCGATTAGCGCCGCAACGGTCGGATTCGGGCCGGGCGACGGCCTTCCGCCGACCGTCTATGGCACTAGCGGATCGCTGAAGGTGGAGGCGGATGGCAGCGTCAGCGGCTGCATGCTGGCCGCACCCACCCAGGTCGACGCTTTCGACGTGCAGATGTGCGAGCGGCTGCGCGCGGTGAAGTTCGAACCCGCGCGGGAACGCGACGGGCGCGCTGTGGCCGCGCGCTACCGTTTTGGGATGAGCCGCCCGCGATGATCATCCGCACTGGCGGCCTCGACGATCCACACGTCATCGCGCTGCTCGACCTGCATGCGCGCGAGATGTCGGATCATTCGCCGCCGGGGACGTGCCATTTCCTCGATCTGTCCGGGCTCAAGACCCCCGACATCGTGTTTCTGAGCGCATGGGATGGCGACACGCTGCTCGCCATCGGCGCACTCAAGCAACTCGATTCGCTGACCGGTGAGGTCAAGTCGATGCGTGCCACCCCCGCTGCGCGCGGGCGCGGCGTGGGGTTCGCGATCCTTGACCATATCGTGGGCATCGCCCGCGACCGGGGCTATACCGCGCTCAAGCTGGAAACCGGGACCGGCCCGTTGTTCGAGGCGGCGCACGCGCTCTACCGCCGCTATGGCTTTGTCCCCTGCCCGCCCTTTGCCGGCTATGTCGAAACCGACTTCAACCGCTTCTACGCGCTCGGGCTAGCCGCCGCTTGATCGCACGCCATGGCCTGCCCTATTGCAGCGCACCATGAGCACCGAATTTCCGCCGCCCGCTGGCGCGCCCATCCGTTTGAAGCCGCTGCCGCTGCTGATCTTCAGCTCGCGCTGGCTCCAGCTGCCGCTCTATGTCGGGCTGATCGCCGCGCAGTGCGTCTATGTGTTCCTGTTCATCAAGGAACTGATCCACCTGATCCAGCACGCCTGGGAGTTCAGCGAGCAGCAAATTATGCTGGTCGTGCTCGGCCTGATCGACGTGGTGATGATCTCCAACCTGCTCGTGATGGTGATCGTCGGCGGCTATGAGACGTTCGTATCGCGGCTCGGCCTCAAGGGGCATCCCGACCAGCCCGAATGGCTCAGCCACGTCAATGCAGGAGTGCTGAAGGTCAAGCTGGCGATGGCGATCATCGGCATTTCGTCGATCCATCTGCTGCGCACCTTTATCGAGGCGGGTGCGCTGGGTCAGCCGAACGGACGGATCACCGAACAGGCCGTCATCTGGCAGACGGTCATCCACATGGCCTTCATCGCATCGGCGATCGGCATCGCTTGGGTCGACCGGATGACGCAGACCAAGAACTGAGTTTCTCGCTCAGTTCCAGTAATCGAGCATGTCGGCGGTAATCCAGCCGTTGATGTAATTGAGGTAAAAGGCCGCAAACAGCACGGTGCCGACGATCGTCGTCCACTTCGCGATCGCGCCCGCCTGAAAGCGTTGCGGCGCGCTTTCGGCTTGTCCCCGGATCAGCGGGTCGCCTGCCTCGACCCCGGTGCGCGCGAAGAAGGGCAGCACCAGAAACAAGGCGAGGAACCAGAACAGGAAATAGATTGCGAGCGCGCTAAACCAGTTCATCCCATCACACCTCGATTAGCATCACATCCATCACCGGCTTCTTGCCGGTGTAGCGCACCGCGACGCGCCGTGCGGCGAGCCGAATTGCCTCGCGCAGCTTGTCGCGGTCGCCGCCACGTGCTTCACCCACCACCTTGGCCACCGCCGCGCTGGCATCGGTAATCAGCCCGTCGCGGTCTTCTTCCGCTGGAACGCCCTGAATGGTAACCTCGGGCTGACCGGCCAGCTTGCCATTGGCCTTGATCGCCACCGCGACCGACATCTGGCCGTATAGGCCCAGCTTGCGCCGCTCGTTCATCGTGCTGCCGTCAGCGGGCAGAATCACGTCGCCGTCGAGGACGAGGCGGCCCGCAGGAGCATTGCCGACCTTCTTCGGCTTGCCCGGAGCAAGTCGGATGATCTCGCCATTATTCTGTACCACCGCATTGGGGATGCCATGCGCCCGGCCGAAACGGGCCTGTTCGGCGATATGGCGCATCTCGCCATGCACGGGGACGAGGATGTCCGGGCGGATCCAGTCATACATCGCCGCCAGTTCGGGGCGACCAGGATGGCCGGAGACATGCACGAACGCCTGACGGTCGGTGATCATCTCGACCCCCTTGCCCGCCAATATGTTCATGATCCGCCCGATCGCCATTTCGTTGCCGGGGATCTGCTTGGACGAGAAGACGACGGTATCGCCGGATTCAAGCTTGAGCTGATGCGTCTCGTCGGCGATGCGGGCGAGTGCGGCGCGCGGTTCGCCCTGCCCGCCGGTGGCGATGATCATCACCTTGTCGCGCGGCAGCTTCATCGCGGTCTCGAAATCGACCGTTTCGGGGAAGTCGCGCAGATAGCCGGTCGCCTTGGCGACGCGCAGGATGCGGTCGAGCGAGCGGCCCGCGACGCACATCGCGCGCCCGGTATCCTTCGCAACCTCGCCCAGCGTCTGAAGCCGCGCGGCGTTGGAGGCGAAGGTGGTGACGAGCACCCGGCCCTTGATGCCCGCGACAACTTCGTCGAGCCCCTCACGGACGGTGGTCTCCGAACCCGACGCTTCAGGGTTGAACACGTTGGTCGAATCACAGACGAGCGCGAGCACGCCCTCGTCGCCCACTGCGGTCAATTCCGCAGCGGTCGAGGCGCCGCCCATCACCGGCGTGTCGTCGATCTTCCAGTCGCCGGTGTGGAACACGCGGCCATAGGGGGTGTCGATCAGCACCGCGTTCCCCTCAGGGATCGAGTGGGCGAGCGGCACGTAACGGATGCCGAACGGGCCGATCTGGAACGGCTCCTCTTCGCGCACGACGTTCAGCTCGACGCGGTCGGCAATGCCCTCTTCGTCCAGCTTGCCGTGGATCAGGCCCGCAGTGAACGGCGTCGCATAGAGCGGTAC
>JBHYGP010000366.1:0-2981 GCA_051858935.1 Sphingomonas sp. | reverse complement strand
CCATGTCGGCGAGGATCGCGCCTTCCTCGACGCTTATTACGCCGCCGCGCGCCGCCACCTCGAACGCCGCCTGTTGTTCGGCAAGCGAAAGCGCGACAAGTTCGATTCGGAAGGTTAGGAACGCGCCATGACCGACACGAAATCCGATGTTCCGGGCGTCCTCGCCCCGCCCCCGCTGATCTTCCTCGGCTATCTGATCGCGGGAATCGCGCTCGAATATCTGGTGGTGAAAACCCAGGGGCTCGACATGCCCGGCTCGCTGCGCTGGACTGTCGTTGCGCTGTTCGTGCTGGCCGGAGGTGGCCTCATTGCCGCCGCACTCGGAAAGTTCAAGGCGGCGGGCACCCCCGCCCCGCCGTGGCAGCCGACCACCGCATTCGTCGTGCAGGGCGTGTATCGCTGGACGCGCAACCCGATGTATCTCGGCATGACCTTGATCTATCTCGGCCTCGCCGTCGCCGCGAACGCCCCGGTCGTGCTGTGGCTGTTCGTGCCGCTGATCCTCACGATCCACTATGGCGTGATCGCGCGCGAGGAACGCTACATGGCGGGCAAGTTCGGCGTGCCGTACATCAACTACGCCCACAGCGTCCCGCGCTGGCTTTGACCGGATTACCGCCCAACCTCCGTTTGCCCTGAGCTTGTCGAAGGGCAGGATACCGTCCTGGCTGGACACAGGAATGGTGCTTCGACAGCCCCGGATCAAGTCCGGGGACAAACGGCTGTGGTGATCAGCCGCCAGCCTGGGAGCCGTCAGCCCTCACGCTTCCCGAAGAAATGCTCGACGATATGCTCGGCGATGCGCGCCGGACGGAGCGTGGTTGCGTCCACACAGCACCAGCGCGACTTGACCTCGGCCAGCACATCGTCGCCCCGGCGAATAATGGTCTCGTAAAACGCGCTGACGCCCTGCACCTTTTCCAGCAGCACCGTCGCGACGACCTCATCGTTGAGGAAGGCGGGCTTGCGATAGGTGATCTCGTGCTTGAGCGCGACCCACAGATGCTTCGCCACCTCTTCGGCGGGGGCCAGCCTCTGCCAGTGGCTCAACACCGCTTCCTGCACCCATTTGAGGTAGCTGGCGTTGTTGACATGCCCCATGAAATCAATGTCGGCGGGATCGACTGGGATGGGCACTTCAAACGGAATGGCTGCGCGCGTCATAGCCTGACCTTAACGTAAAGCGACGCCGGATGCGAGGGCGAATTGACGACCCGCGCAGATGACTCAGCCCCATTGATCCCGCTTTCGAATTCACGGTATGCCCCGTCCAACGACAAGCAGGAGGATGCCATGACCCACCCGATTCCCGCCACGGAGAAACAGATGTTCTCCACCGTCACCGAAGATGGCGGGCTCGAACTGGCGCTGCGTGAGCTGCCCGTCCCCCAGCCCAGCGGGGACGAAGTGCTGATCCGGGTCGAGGCGACGCCGATCAATCCGTCCGACCTCGCCGTGATGCTCAGTGTCGCCGATTCCAATGCCTTCACCCCGCTCGGCTATGGCGCCCGCGCCGAGATTCCTGAAGCGCTGCGCCGCCATGTCGCGCCGCGCGTCGGCAAGGCGCTGCCGCTCGGGAATGAGGGTGCGGGGACCGTGGTCGCAGCGGGCGAGGACCCCGCGGCACAGGCGCTGATCGGCAAGACCGTCGCGGCGGCGGGCGGCGGCTTTTATACGCAATATCGCCTGCTGCGCGCCCGCGACTGCCTCGTCCTGCCCGACGGCGTCACCGCAGAGGAAGCCGCCTCGTCCTTCGTCAATCCGATGACCGCGCTCGGCATGGTCGGCACGATGCGGCGCGAGGGGTATAAGGGGATCGTCCACACCGCCGCCGCGTCGAACCTGGGCCAGATGCTGGTCAAGCTGACCCTGTCCGAAGGCGTGCCGCTGGTGAACATCGTGCGCAGCCAGACCCAGGCGCTGTTGCTCCGCGATCTCGGCGCCACCCATGTCGTGGACAGCAGTGCGCCCGACTTCATGGCCCAGCTCACCGACGCCATCGCCGAAACCCAGGCCTTCCTCGCCTTCGACGCGATCGGTGGCGGCAAGCTCGCCGGCCAGATCCTGACCGCGATGGAGGCCGCAGCCGTCCGCACCAATCCGGCCAACGGCCCCTATGGCTCCTCAACGATGAAGCAGGTCTATATCTATGGGGGCCTCAGCACCGCGCCGACCGAGCTCAATCGCGGTTTCGGTATGATCTGGGGCGTCGGCGGCTGGCTGCTCACCCCCTATCTGATGAAGGCCGGAATGGAGGAAGTGATGCGGATGCGCGCCAAGGTCGCCGCCGAAATCCGCACCACCTTTGCCAGCAGCTACAGCAACCGTATCAGCCTCGAGGATGCGGTCCAGCCCGCGACCATCGCCGCCTACAACCGCCGCGCGACGGGCGAGAAATATCTGATCCTGCCACAGCTATGATCGCGCTCCGGGAAACCCTGCGTTCCCGTTTCGTGATTTGAACAAGTCGGGGGCGTCGCGCATTGTCGGGACGCCCCCGTAACGCATTCTGGAGAATCACCCATGCGCCTCGTCCTCGCCACCCTGCTCGCCGCGACCGCCATCGCCACCCCGATCGTGGCCCAGCAAATGCCCGGATCGAAGGACAAGGCCGCAATCACCGGCGGCACTTACACCGTCGATGCCAACCACACGCTGGTGAAGTGGGAGGTCAACCATTTCGGCTTCTCGCCGCTCTGGGGCGTGTTCGGTCAGGTCACCGGCACGATGCAACTCGACCCGAAGAACCCCGGCGCGTCCAAGGTCGATGTCACGATCCCGGTGTCGAAGATGGTCACGGGCGTCCCCGGCTTCACCGCCCACCTCCTGCGCGACGGCAAGGACGGCGGCAAGCCTGACTTCTTCGGCTCGGCCCCTGCCGACGCCAAGTTCGTCTCGACCCATGTCATGATCGACGAGGACGGCGATGAAGCCAAGGTGCACGGCAACCTCACCCTCAACGGCGTCACGAAGCCGGTGAC
>JBHYGP010000365.1:0-2984 GCA_051858935.1 Sphingomonas sp. | reverse complement strand
CCCGCCCGGCCACCCACGAGCGTAACCTGTTTGGGTGGCCGGGTGGGGGAGCGGGCCGGTGCCGCATTCAGCGAAGCTGAAAAAACGACCCTAGCGCCAGCGCGGGCCGGTGATGTTCAGGTCGCGCGCCTTGAGTTGATCGAGCACGCCCCCCTCTTCCGCCAGCACCCGGATCGGCACGACGGCCAGCGTCACGCCGGGCTGTTTGACCGCCTCGTCGAGTGCAGCCACCCACTGCCCGCGCAGTTCAACGCCAAGCTGATTGTCGGTCCAGGGCCAGCACCGCCCAAGCGCCGTCTCAAGCGGGTTCGCCATCAACCCCGGCACGTCGAAGCCGGTCCACGCCCGGCCCCGCGCGGTCACGATCTGCGGCCCGATCTCCGCTGCGGCCATCGCCGCGTCGAGGCAGGGCAGATGCGTCTCGGGTGCGGCGGCGAAGAGGTTGTCGAGCATGTCCTCGCCACGCACCTCGCCGACCGGGCGGGTTGCAATGTCGCCGCGCCGCGCCGCCTTGCGCACGACGTCGGTCGCATCGTCCCCGGTATCCTTGCTGAACGCCAGCCGCCGCGACAGCAGGTCGAAGGATGTGATGAGGAAGTTCCGACGGCCATAATCCTGCCCGTAGCGCGCTTCGAGCGCGCGCAACCGCGCTAGTCGCGAGGTATCGAGATAATCCGCCGCGACACGCTCGTCGGGCAACTTGGTGAGCTTCCCGCCCGCGAAGATCAACCGCAGGATATCGCCCGGCGACACCTTCGCTTTGGTGCCGAGGATGATCCGCTGCGCACCACCGGCGGCGCGTTCGAGCCGGTCCGGGTACCAGGGCGTCGCCTTGGGCACGTTGCGCATCTCGCCGACCAGCAGCACGACGCCCGACTCGGTCCGAACCGTCCACATCGGCGCGCCGGAGTTACGGGCGGTGACCACCACCTCCTCGGCGGCGTCGGGGGCAGCTTCCTGCGCGGCGGCGGGGAGCGGGGCGCTCGCCAGTGCGAGGGCGAGCGAGAGAGGCAGAGGGCGTAACCAGATCATCGCCGCACCGTTACCGCCAATCGCAGCACCAATAAGGCAGCGTCAGTAGCGGCCCCACACGAAGCGCGACGATAGCGCGAAATTCCACACTGCGGCCACCGCGATCCCCGCCAGCGCTGAGGGTGCCCATTGCGCCTGCTGAACATCGTGCAGGAACGCGGCGACGCCGATATTGGCGACCGCGCCGACCGAACAAACGATGCAGAAGCCAACCCAGCCGTCGAGCAGCGGCTTCCATCCCTTCAACCGCGCATCGCGATAGGTCAGCGCGTTGTTGAGGAAGAAGTTGAACGTCATCGCGATCAGCGTCGCGACGATCGTGCCGGTGAGAAAGCTGTATTCGAACAGGCGGAAGAACACCCAGAGCGCGGCAAAATGCACCCCCGCGCCGATCGCGCCGATCGCGGAGAACATCACGAACCGCACCGGCACCACCCGCCCGAACATGCGGTCGTACAGCGCGATCAGAAACTCCATCGCCACGACATGGTCGAGCTTGCTCTCGCCGATCTGGCGCGTGCGGAACACATAGGGGAGTTCGACGAACTTCAGCGCGCGCGGGCTGGCGGTGAGGATGTCGAGCAGGATCTTGAACCCGATCGCTGACAGATGCGGGATGATCGCGCGCACCACATCGCTGCGGATCATGAAAAAGCCGCTCATCGGGTCGCTGAGATCGGCCTTGAGCACCTTGCGCGAGATGCGGGTTGCGAGTTCCGATTTCGCAACGCGGTCACGGTCCCATTCGCCGGTTCCGCCGCCCTCGACAAAGCGCGATCCGATCGCGACATCGACGCTGCCATCGGCGAGCAGTGCGTCGAGCATTTTGGGCAGCAGCGTCTCGTCGTGCTGCAGGTCGCCGTCGATCACCGCGACGAACGGCGCGGCGGTGGCGCACATGCCCTCAATCGTCGCGGAGGACAGGCCGCGTCGGCCGATCCGCTGCACCACCCGCACGCGCGGGTCGCTGCGGCCGATCGTGCGGGCAGTGTCGGCGGTGCCGTCGGGACTGTTGTCGTCGACGAAGATGACTTCCCAGCGCCGCCCGGCCAGCGCCCTGTCGAGCGCCGCGACCATCACGGGCACGTTGCGTGCCTCATTGAAGGTCGGGACGACGACCGCCAGTTCGAGCATCGCGTCGTTCACGCCAACGCCTGCACCACCGCATCGCCCATGGCCTGCGTCGAGAGCGTGCCGCCGAGATCCGCGGTGCGCGCGCCGCCGGTCAGCGCAGCGGTCACCGCCGCCTCGATCCGGTCCGCAGCTTCAGCCAGCCCGAGCGAATAGCGCAGCAGCATCGCCGCCGACAGAATCGTCGCGCAGGGATTGGCCTTGCCCTGCCCGGCAATGTCGGGCGCGCTGCCGTGGATCGGCTCGTACAGCCCCTTGCCGCTGCCATCGAGCGAGGCAGAGGGGAGCATGCCGATCGAACCCGCACACATGCTCGCCTGATCGGACAGGATATCGCCGAACAAATTGCCGGTGACGATCACGTCGAACTGGCCGGGGTTGCGCACCAGCTGCATCGCGGCGTTGTCGACATACATGTGGCTGAGCGCGATGTCGGGATAGCCGGCCGCGACCTCGATCACCACGTCGCGCCACAGCTGCGAGGTTTCGAGCACATTGGCCTTGTCGACCGAGCACAGCTTGCCGCGCCGCGCGCGCGCGGTTTCGAACCCGACCCGGGCGATGCGGGCGACCTCATCCTCATTATAGGACATGACGTCATAGCCTTCGCGGCGGCCCGATGCGGTCGTGCGCATGCCCTTTTCGCCGAAATAGACATCGCCGTTGAGTTCGCGGACGATCACCATGTCGATCGCGCCGGCAACTTCGGGGCGAAGTGCGGAGGCATCCTCAAGCCCGGGGAACAGCGTGGCGGGGCGCAGATTGGCGAACAGGCCGAGTTCCTTGCGCAGCCCCAGGATTGCCTGTTCGGGGCGCAGATG
>JBHYGP010000364.1:0-2988 GCA_051858935.1 Sphingomonas sp. | reverse complement strand
AGGATCGACAGCTGGCGCAAATCGACCTTCTGGCTCCGCGCCAGCGCCAGCAACAGGTCGAGCGGCCCTTCCCAGCCGTCGATGTCGATGGTGAGGGGCGCAGGATCGGTCATGCCAGCGCCAGCAACGCCTCCCGCTTCGCAATCAGATCGCCGATCGCGCCCGGCTCGGGCCGCACGCTCGCCATCGCCCGCTCCAGCCGCGCCAGCGTCACCGGCGGCGCATCGCTCAGCCGTCCGACGATGTCCTCCATCTCGCCCATCCGCGCCCAGCAATCGAGCGCGACGTCGCACCCCGCCGCGATCGCCTGCGCTGCCTTCTCGCCCGCCGTACCGGTCAGCGCCTTCATGTCGATATCGTCGGTCATCAGCAGCCCGTCGAACCCGATCCGCCCACGGATCACGTCGCGGATCACGGTCGGCGACAGCGTCGCGGGATTGTCCGCATCCCATGCCTTGAACACGACGTGGCACGTCATCGCCATCGGCGCATCGTTGAGCGTGCGGAACGGCTCAATATCGCGCTCCAGCGCCGCATCATCGGCATCGACCACCGGCAGCTCATAATGGCTATCGACCACGCCGCGCCCATGCCCCGGCATATGCTTGACCACGCCGACCACGCCGCCCTTCGCCATCCCGTCGAGCATCGCGCGCCCCAGCGCCGCCACCCGCATCGGATCGCTGCCAAACGTCCGCCCGCCCACCGCCGGGGTCGTCTCCGGCATGCGCACGTCGAGCAACGGCGCGCAGTTCACATTGACCCCGACCTCCGCCAGCATCAGCGCCAGCGCCTGCCCGTTGGCCCGCACCGCCTCGATCGCCGATGACGGTGCAACCTCATACAGCGCATCGAACGCGGGACCGGCGGGAAAGGCCGGCCATTCCGGCGGCGCCATCCGCGCCACGCGCCCACCCTCCTGATCGATCAGGATCGGCACATCGTCACGCCCCGACAGGTCGCGCAAGCTGTCGGTCAGCGCGCGCATCTGCGCCCGATCGACGCAGTTACGCCCGAACAGGATATAGCCAAGCGGATCCGCCGCGCGGAAAAACGCGGCTTCGTCAGCGGTAAGGACAGGGCCGGACAGGCCGAAAATGACAGGCTTCATGGCGCGGTTAGAACAGGGGCGCGCAGGATTTTCCAGCCCAATTCCTCCCCTGCCCCGCAGGGGAGGTGGCATTGCGCAGCAATGACGGAGGGGCCGCCCCGAAGAGGGCGGAATTTTGCCGAGCCGTCGACGGCCGTCTACGCGGCCGCCCCTCCACCACCGCCTTCGGCGGCGGTCCCCCTCCCCTGAGCAAGCTCAGGGGAGAAATTGGATCATCGCCCCGCCCGCAGCGCGCACAGGCTGAGCATACGACTGGCGATCTCGCGCTCGCCGACGACCACATCGCCCGCGCCCTTGGCCTCCAGATGTTCAACCTCCGCGTCCGAATGCGCGCGGGCGACGATGGCGATGGTGGGGTTGATCGCGCGCGCCGCCTCAACCACCGCCCCACCCTCGAACCCCTCGGGGATCGCGATCAGCAGCTTGGCGGCGCGGTCGACGCCTGCCGCCTTCAGCGCCTCGGGATCGACCGCGTTGCCACGTACCACATCAAGACCGGCCTCTTTCGCCGCATTGGCCATATCGGTCTGATCCTCGATCAGGATGAATGGCCGCTTCTTCGCCAGCAGATCGCGCGCGATCAGCTTGCCGACCCGGCCATAGCCGACCAGCACGATGTGACCCGTGCGGTCGCCGGTATCGAGCGGCGGCTCGATCGGGTCGGTCTTTTCCTGCCGACGCGGCACGAACCAGTTGAAGATAAACGGATTGGCGAGGATCGAGATAAGCGCACCCGCCAGGATCAGGTCGCGGCCGACAGGCGGGAGGATTTCGAGGTTGGTCCCCAGGCTGGCGAGGATGAACGAGAATTCGCCAATCTGCGCCAGACTGGCGGCTGCGGTGATCGCGATGCGGTGCGACCGGCCGAGCATCCGCACGATGCCATAGGCGGCGAGCGACTTGCCCACGACGATGATGAGGACGGTAGCGATCAGCGGCAGCGGTTGCTCCACCACCACCGCCGGATTGAACAACATGCCGACCGACACGAAGAACAGCACCGCGAACGCATCGCGCAGCGGCAATGTCTCCTCGGTCGCCTGACGGCTGAGCGGAGTCTCGCCCAGGATCATGCCGGCAAAGAAGGCGCCAAGCGCGAAGGATACGTCGAACACCACTGCGGCACCGAAGGCGACGCCGAGCGCAATGGCAAGGACAGCAAGACGGAACAGCTCACGCGAGCCCGTATGCACCACCCAGTGCAGCGCCATCGGGATGACGCGGCGCGCGACCAGCAGCATGACGACGAGGAAGCCGGTAACCTTGAACGAAATCTGTGCGAGCGGAACGAGCACCGCGCTCCACGTCATCGGCCCGTCGCCCTTCATGATCTCCGCCAGCACGGGGAGCAGCACGAGCGCGAGGACCATCACCAGATCCTCGACGATCAGCCAGCCGACGGCGATCCGTCCGCGTTCGGTATCGACGATGCCGAAACCCTGAAGGCCGCGCAGCAGCACCACGGTGCTCGCGACCGACAGCGCCAGGCCGAAGACGAATCCGGCAAGCGGATCCCATCCAAGCGCCCAGGCGAGGACCATACCCAGCACCACCGCAGAGGCGATCTGGACGATCGCGCCGGGCACCGCGATCTTGCGGACGGAGAGCAGGTCGCGGAGCGAGAAGTGCAGTCCGACGCCGAACATCAGCAGGATGACACCGATCTCGGCCAGCTCGGCGGCGAGGTTGCCGTCGGCGACGAAGCCGGGGGTGAACGGCCCGACCATGATCCCGGCGAGCAGATAGCCGGCGATCGGCGAAACCTTCAGCTTATGGGCGATCGAGCCCATGATGAAGGCGATGACGAGCCCCGCGACGATGGTGGCGATGAGCGGCGTGTGGTGCATAGGCTGGCGTGCGTCCCTGTTGTGGCCCGG
>JBHYGP010000363.1:0-3007 GCA_051858935.1 Sphingomonas sp. | reverse complement strand
GGCCGAGGCGATGGTCGCGAGCGGCGACCATGTGTGGAATGGCGGCATCTTCTTGTTTCGCGCGGACGTCTTCCTTGAGGCGCTGGCGGAGTTCGCGCCGGAGATGCTCGCCGCAGCGCAGGCGTCGATGGACCGCGCGGTGCGGGAGGGGAACCGTATTCTGCCCGATGCGGTCGAGTTTGCGCGCTCGCCGTCGGATTCGATCGACTATGCGGTGATGGAAAAGGCGTCGAAGGTCGTGGTCGTGCCGGTGCGGATGGGCTGGTCCGATGTCGGCAGTTGGGATGCGCTGCATGCGATCAGCACCTGCGACGCAAGCAACAATGCCTGCCGCGGCGATGTCGTGGCGATCGACACGGCGAATTGTCTGGTCCGCGCGGGTGAGGGCAAGAAGGTCGCGCTGGTCGGGGTGTCCGACCTGATCGTGGTGGTCGACGGCGACGATGTGCTGATCCTGCCGCGCGGGCGCAGCCAGGAGGTCAAGCGCGTGCTCGCGGCGATGAAAGGTGAAGCCTAGCCCTTCGGCACGAACAGGATCGTCACGCCGTCGAGCGGGCGCGCCTGAAAGATCAGCGGGGGCGGCACGCGTTCGTTGTCGATCAGGATGTAGAGGCGGCCCGGCACGACCTCGCCAGCGCGGAAGCGGTCCGACTCGGCCTCCTGACGTTCGGCGCTCTGCTTTGATACCCGCGCGGCATAGACGCTGCGTACCGGCACCCCGGCTTTGGCGGCGCGCCACGCGATCTCCTGAAAATGGCCGAGACCTCTGGTCACGTTGCCGGGGACGAAGGCGATGTCGTCGGCCTGGGCGATTAACTGGTCCCATTCGGGCGAGGTTGTGCGGACGTATAGGGGCTGGCGGCGTGCCTCGGCGGATTGCGCGCGGATCGCGACGGACATGGGCACAAGGTCGGCCGCCTGAATGACGACCGCAGCGATCAGCGCGAGCCGGGCGGTGCGCTCGGGCAAGCGGTAGATGGTGCGCAGGGCTAGGAAGACCAGCACATAGGCGACCGGCCAGAACAACCGCCCCGAGGCGCGCACGGCGTCGAGCGCGTTGGCGATGTCGCTCGGCAACTGGAAGCGCGGCAGCATGTAGCCGGCGATATCGGGATAGGAACTGATCGCGAGCAGGGTCAGCACCACCAAAGCGGGCACCAGCCGGCGATAGCGCGCCATGCTGTCCGGCGCGTCGGAGGCCGGGCGGGGCAGGCGGCGCGCCAGGATAACTGCGGCGGGGAGCAGGAGGAGGAGGCCGAGGCCGAGATACTGGAACCCCTCGAACGCGCGGCCCGGACGTTGTTCGATCGCGGGGAGAAAGGTCGAATAGGTCTCAACCGCCGGGTTCCATAGCGCGTCGAGCGGCATGGCGAAGGCGCCGTAATTGCCCGAGGACTGGAAGTCGCCGAACACGCCGAGGCTCCATGCGATGGCGAGCACCATCGCCACCATCGCCGCGCCCTCACCGAGCAGGCGGGGCAGGGCGCTGCGGTCCTTGCCCAGTCGTTCGAGCATTGCGCTGGCCCAGATCGCGCCGACCATGACCAGCAAATAGCTGTGCACCAATGTGGTGAGCGCGATCAGCACCGCCCAGCCGCGATTGGACGCCGACCGTTCGGGGTCGTCGAACCGCCACAGCGCCCACAGGATCAGCCAATGCGCCATCAGGTTCACATGGACGACGCGGTTGAACAGCGTCGGCAGCGCGGCGAGCAGCAGCACCCCGCACCACAGGGCGACCGGGCCGGGCGCGTAGCGGCGGAGCAGCAGCCACGCGAAGAACACTTGCAGGAACAGGCAGGCGAGCAGCCACCAGCCGATCAACTGCGCATCGGCGGGAAGCGCCCACTGGAAGAGAAATGCGAGTCCTGAGAGCAACGGGTTGCTGTCGGTGAACAGCAATGGCGTCCCCTCGGGCGCGCCGAGCAGAGTGGTGCGCAGGAAGCCGGGGGCAGGGTCGTGCAGCCAGGCGTGGAGGCCCAGCGCATTCTCACCATTGTCGGTGCCGCGCAGCAGCCAGCCGACATTGGAGATGTCGAGGATTTGCCACTGGAAGAAGATGCCGAACAGCGCGAGCGGCAAAAGGATCAGGGGCAGGCGATGATCGGCGGCGCGCATGTCGCGGCTGTACGGGGCGTGCTTGCGCCGCGCCAGTGGTTCAGCGACGCAAGCGGCGCAGCAGCGCCTGCGCGGCGGTCGCGGCACCCGCAGTCAGGCCGCTCAGGCTGTACGGGTTGAACAGGCGCAGGCGGTGACGCACGCGGCGCTCGTCCATCCATTCGGCCTTATAGCCCTCATCGCCATTGCCATAGTCGATCAGGTCGGGCCGGTCGTGGTCGAGGACGTGGCGGAACATCGCGTGCGACAGCAACGTCCCCGGCGAATTGGCGCGCTCGCGCTCCAGATGCGCCAGCTTGTGGATTGTTGCGACGCCGTTTTCGACGGTCCAGAACTGCGCGGCGACCGGCTGACCGTCGCGCAGCGCGATGCCGAGGCGCAGCGTCCCCGCCGCGCCCTCCTGCTGCGCAAAGGCGCGAACAAAGGCGGGCGATCCTTCGTTTGGCTTCCAGCTGCCGGCATAGACGCTTTCATAGGCGGCCCATGCCTCGGCGTCGAAACCGTCGAAGATCATCACCTCGACCGGGCTGCTCTTGGCGCGGCGGCGGACGGTGTTGCGTAGCTTCGACCCGCGCCGCGCCCAATAGGCGTCGAAATCGAGTCCGGCGGTGTGCGCGACCCAATGCGCCGCCTCGACCCGTTCGATCGCGATCCAGCCTTTGGCGCGGAACGCGGTCTGCAATTCGGCTGAGATTTCGGGCTCCAGTGGCCACAGCGCCAGTGCGCCGAACCGCTTGCCGACCTGTCCCGCGATGGCGGCGAGCAAAGTCGCGCGCACGTCCGCCGGACAACCCGGCGTCGCGATCGGCGCGAAGGCGAGCGTGTACCAGCTGGCAAGGCTGCGCGCCCGGCCTGCACCGATATCGCGCAACGGCAGCCATATGGCGTG
>JBHYGP010000362.1:0-3025 GCA_051858935.1 Sphingomonas sp. | reverse complement strand
CGCAGGGGGTCGAGGCGCAGACGCTGGCGAACGTCTATCAGTCGATCGAGCACGACCATGAAATCGTGCCGGTGATCAACAAGATCGACCTGCCCAGCGCCGAGCCAGAAAAGGTCCGGCACGAGATCGAGGAAGTGATCGGCATCGACGCCTCGGGCGCGGTGCTCGCCTCGGCCAAGTCGGGCATCGGCATCGACGAGATATTGAACGCGGTGGTCGAGCGCATCCCGGCGCCCAAGGGCGACGCGAGCGCGCCATTGAAGGCGATGCTGGTCGATAGCTGGTACGACCCCTATCTCGGCGTCGTCATCCTGATCCGCGTGATCGACGGCACGATCAAGAAGGGCCAGCAGATCAAGTTCATGGCCGCCGGCACGACCCATCTGGTCGACCGCGTCGGCGCGTTCCGGCCCAAGATCGAACAGCTGCCCGACCTCGGCCCGGGCGAGATCGGCTTCATCACCGCGCAGATCAAGGAAGTGGCACAGGCGCGCGTCGGCGACACGCTGACCGACGCCAAGCGTCCCGCAGCGCAAGCGCTGCCGGGCTTCAAGGAAGTCCAGTCGGTGGTGTTCTGCGGCCTGTTCCCGGTCGACGCCAACGACTTCGAGAAATTGCGCGAGAGCATCAGCAAGCTGCGCCTCAACGACGCGTCGTTCAGCTTCGAAATGGAAACCAGCGCCGCGCTCGGCTTCGGCTTCCGCTGCGGGTTCCTCGGCCTGCTGCACCTGGAGATCATCCAGGAACGGCTGATGCGCGAATACGACCTCGACCTCATCACCACCGCGCCGTCGGTGGTGTACCAGATCGAGCTGACCCATGGCGGCGGCCATATCGAGCTGCACAACCCGGCCGACATGCCCGATCCCAACAAGATCGAAAGCATCGCCGAGCCGTGGATTCAGGCGGTGATCTACGTCCCCGACGAGTATTTGGGCTCGGTGCTCAAGCTGTGCCAGGACCGGCGCGGCATCCAGAAGAACCTGACCTATGTCGGCGGCCGCGCGCAGGTGACCTACGAACTGCCGCTCAACGAAGTCGTGTTCGACTTCTACGACCGCCTGAAGTCGCTGTCGAAGGGCTATGCCAGCTTCGATTACGAGCAGATCGGCTATCGCGAGGGGGACCTCGTCAAGATGGGCATTCTGGTCAATGAAGAGCCGGTCGACGCGCTCAGCATGATCGTCCACCGCTCGACCGCCGAGGCACGCGGGCGCGGCATGTGCGAGCGGCTCAAGGAACTGATCCCGCGCCATTTGTTCAAGATCCCGATTCAGGCCGCGATCGGCGGCAAGGTGATCGCGCGCGAAACGATCAGCGCGATGCGCAAAGACGTGACGGCCAAATGCTATGGCGGCGACGCCACCCGCAAGCGCAAGCTGCTGGACAAGCAGAAAAAGGGCAAGGCGAAGATGCGCGAATACGGCAGTGTCAGCATCCCGCAGGAAGCCTTCATCGCCGCGCTGCGGATGGGCGAGGAATAAGCAAAAGGCGCAGAGATTCAGCGACCGCCCGCCTCAATCCTCCCCCGCCAGGGGGAGGTGGCACGCGCAGCGTGACGGAGGGGGAGGAAGGGGATCGGCTGGAGCGGAGAGGACGTCGCCGTCCTCCCCCTCCGACGCCTTCGGCGCCACCTCCCCCTGGCGGGGGAGGATATTTTGGGTCATTCCGCGCGGCTACTTCGCCGCCGCCTTGTCCAGCCAGCCGCCCTTGAAGCCGAGCTTCTTCAGCCCGCGCTGTACATGCGGGTTCTTGCGCATCGTCTTCCACACCAGATCGCTGCGATGGTTCTCCAGCATCGCCAGGATCGGTCCTTGGTCGATGCCGAGATAGTCGTTGGCGAACCAGCCCAGCTTCGCATCCACCACGCCACTGCGGCTGCCGACATCGGTGAAGGTGTAGCTCGGGTTGAACGCGTCCTTGAAGCCGTAGCGCTGATAGAGCTTGTCGCCATATTTGGCGCGCATCGCCATCAGCGCAGGGATCGTCACTTCGGGCGCGAAGGGGATCGATCCGCCCGCGGCGGTCGGCACGATCGTGCCGTCATCGACCACGCGCTCGCTGCTCACGCCGCGCGCCGAATAGCCGTCGAAGCGGCGCACGATACCGTTGACGACCTTGTCCTTCGCCGCCCCGGTCGGGCCGTCGGACGCGGTCCAGCCCCAGATGTCGCCCGAATAGCCGACCCATTTGTTGGGATTGTCGATGCCATAGGCACGATGGGTCAGCGTCGCGCGGCGGCTATTCTCGAAATAGTCGATGCCCTTGCTGGCCATGAATGCGTCCTGGATCCCCCGGAAATCGACCCAGATATGGCTATACTGATGGCCGAACAGCGGCTCGAACTCCAGGAACTGCTGCCCGTAATAGCTGCCCCAATCCTCGCCGAGCTTCTGGCCCCAGCCATTCTTCCACGCCGACCCGTCGATCGGATGCGTCGGCGACCCTGCGGCGAGGATATAGACGAGCATGCCCTCGTTATAGCCGACCCAGTCATGCGTCCCGAAATCGCCGCCATCGCCGCGCTCGGGATACCATCCCATCGCGATCGACTGGGCGGTGCCGCCGTTGCGCGACGCGATGCTGCTGCGCCCGCGCTGCATGAAGGTCCAGTCGACGCGCGTGTAGATATTGTCGGCCAGGTCACGGATCGCGCGCTCGGTCGGCGTGTCGCGGTCGAAATAGCTCTGCGCGAACAACACGCCGCCTAGCAGCAAGGTCGTGTCCACGCTCGACAGCTCGGTCTTGCCGCGCCGCGTTCCGTCCTCGCTGCTGAGGAAGTGGTAGAAAAAGCCCTTATGCCCGCTCACGCCGCTGATTGCGGCCCCCTGGGGGGCGTTCCAGTAGAATTCCATGCACTTGCGCGTCCGCTCGGCGGCCTGCTCGCGCGTCACATAGCCGCGCTCGGCACCGATGCCATAGGCGGTCAGCGCATAGCCGGTGGCGGCGATGCTGGAAAAGGGGTTGGACGGCCAGCGGTCCGGGGCAAGGCAGGTGTCGACGCTGGTCGTATCCCAGAAATAAT
>JBHYGP010000361.1:0-3036 GCA_051858935.1 Sphingomonas sp. | reverse complement strand
GTCCGTGGTCTCACCGGTCAGCGCAAAGAACAGCGCGCCCGGACCCACTTCACGGCTGTCGAACGCGACCGCGTCCGCCTCGAACTCATGCGACGCCATCCCGCCGGTAGCGGACGCGATTTCGGATGAAGTCCAAAGCGGCGCGCTCACTTCTCCCCTCCCGCTTGCGGGAGGGGTCGGGGGAGGGCCTGTCCACGCGCGGGGTCCTTGATCGGAAGGAACAGGCCCTCCCCTAGCCCCTCCCGCAAGCGGGAGGGGAACTGGATCGTCGCCCCCCTCACGCCGCCGCCTCGCGCGCAACGCTGACATCATCGAACGGCAACACCATGTCGCCGACGATCTGCCCCTGCTCATGCCCCTTGCCGGCAATCAGCACGATATCCTCCGGCCCCGCCGCCGCGATCGCCGCTTCGATCGCCGCGCGCCGGTCGCCGATCTCGGTCGCCTGCGGGGATCCCTTCATCACTTCGCGCCGGATCGACGCCGCATCCTCGCCGCGCGGATTGTCATCGGTGACGATCACCAGGTCCGCGCCCGCGACCGCCGCCATGCCCATCGGCTCGCGCTTGCCCGGGTCGCGGTCTCCGCCTGCGCCGAATACCAGGATCAACCGCCCCGCCGCATGCGGCTTCAACGCCGCAATCGCCGCCTCGATCGCATCGGGCGTATGGGCATAGTCGACATAGACCGGTGCCCCGGCCTTGCTGATCGCCGCGCGTTCCAGCCGCCCGCGCACCGGCTGCAACCGCGCCAGATTGGCAAAGGTCTGCGCCGGATCGCCCCCGGTCGCGATCACCAGCCCCGCCGCGATCAGCGCGTTCGCCGCCTGATATCCCCCGATCAGCGGCAACCCGACGCGATATTCCTCGCCGCCGAACGCAATCTCCAGCTTCTGGTCGAGCAACGTCGGCGCGCGCGACACCAGCCGGATCGTGTCGCCATGTTCGCCCACCGTCATGATCCGGTTGCCGCGCATCCGGGCAATGTCGATCACCCGCTCGCTGTGCGGATCGTCGGCCCACACCACCGTCGTCCCGCCGGGATCGAGCACATCGGCGAACAGCCGCAGCTTGGCGGTGAAATAATCCGCCATGTCCTTGTGATAGTCGAGATGGTCGCGGCTGAGGTTCGTGAACGCCGCCGCACGCACCGGCAGCCCCTCGGTGCGATATTGCGACAGGCCGTGGCTCGATGCCTCGAACGCCAGATGCGTCACGCCCTCGCGCGCCAGCCCGGCGACATTGGACAGGAAGGTCACGACATCGGGCGTGGTCAGCCCGGTCGATACCATCTCGCCCGCGGTGGTGACGCCCAGCGTCCCGATCGACGCGGCATGATGCCCCGCCATCCGCCACAGCTGCCGCACCATCTCGACCGTAGAGGTCTTGCCGTTGGTCCCGGTGACCGCGACCGATGTTTCGGGAAAAGGCGCATAAAATCGCGCCGCGATCCGCGCGAATTCGGTGCGCGGATGGTCGGTCGCGATATGCGCCGCGCCCTCGACCGTCACTTCGGGCCGTGCGACCACCGCGATCGCCCCGCGCGCCACCGCTTCGGCGATGAAATCCTCGCCGTTAAAGCGCACGCCGCGAAACGCGCCGAACACGGTGCCCGGCGCGATCTTGCGATGGTCGATGGCAAAACCGGTGACGATGTCCTGCTCGTCCCCGCCGGTGAGTTCGGCGAGCTTCACTCGTCCACCCCCGCGCCGAGCGCGGCGACGGCGGCGGGCTTGCCCTTCGCCTCCGCCTTCCACAGCAGCGGGGTGAGGTCCGACACATCGACGTCGCGCCGCTCGTCAGGGACCACGCCCAGCATCGCGCCGGCGCGCATCACGACGCGGTTGACGACGGGGGCCGCGGTCCACCCGGCGGTGGACTGGCCTGCGGACTCGGCATTACCGATCGGCGAATCAAGCATGACCAGCACCACATAGCGCGGTGCGTCCATCGGGAAAGCCGCTGCGAACGTGGAGACGTTCTTGTTGCGCTGATATCCGCCACGCCCCGGCACTTCGGCGGTGCCGGTCTTGCCCCCGACGCGATAGCCCGCCGCATCCGCCTTGCTGCCCGTGCCATGGGTCACGATCAACCGCATCAGCTGGCGCATCCGCGCGCTGGTCGCCTCCGAAATCACCCGGCGGCCCGCCGGCGCCTTGCCGGCCTCGATCTTCTTGAGCGTCGCGGGGCGCCACACCCCGCCATTGACCATCGCGGCATAGGCGCTGGCCAGGTGCAGCGGAGTCACCGCAATGCCATGGCCATAGGCGGTGGTCATCACCGTGGTCCGCGCCCAATATTTGGGCCAGATCGGCCCGGCCACGCCGCCCAGTTCGATCGGTGCCTTGGTGTCGAAGCCAAGGCGACGGAACATCTCCGCCATGCGGTCCTTGCCCAGTTCGTCGGCGATCCGCGCGGTCGCGATGTTCGACGAATGGATCAGCGTCTCGGGGATGTTCAGCCAGCGCTTCTGCGCGTGATCGTCGCGAATGCGAAAGCCGCCGACCTGCAGCGCCTCGGTCGCGTCATAGCGCTTCGACATCGACGGCGCGACGCCGCTCTCGATCGCGAACGCCATCGTCAGCGGCTTGAAGGTCGACCCCAGCTCGTACACGCTCTGCGTCACATTGTTGCGGAAATGCTCGGGGTTCGCGCCCTTTACATTGTTCGGGTTGAAGGTCGGCAGCGACGTCATCGCCACCACCTCGCCCGTCGCGACGTCGAGGATCACCCCCGCCGCGCCGCGCGCCTGGAAACTGGCCATCGCCGCGCCCAGCTCGCTATCCAGCGCCGCCTGTGCACGCAGGTCGATCGACAGCGCCACCGGCTTGCCGCGCTGCGCGGGGTCCGTCAGCTGGCGGTCGAGGATATGCTCCATCCCGCTGACGCCCTTGCCGTCGAAATCGACGAACCCCAGCGCGTGGGCGGCCAGCGTCGCCTGCGGATACAGCCGCTGCGGCTCGCGCGCGAACTCGATCCCCGGCTCGCCCAGCGCGTGCACTGCGGCGACCAGTTCAGGCACCGCGCGGCGCTGAAG
>JBHYGP010000360.1:0-3038 GCA_051858935.1 Sphingomonas sp. | reverse complement strand
GGTTTCGGCCCGAGCCAAAAGGACACAGCCGTCCTCCCCCTCCGCCACCTTCGGCGGCACCTCCCCCTGGCGGGGGAGGATCAATCTCAAACCTTCGCCAGCGCCTCGGCGATCAACGTCCGGCTATTCTCCACCCCATAAAGCGCGATGAAGCTGCCCATGCGCGGCCCCTGCGACGATCCCAACAGCGTCTCGTACAGCGCCTTGAACCAGTCGCGCAGCGCCTCCTTGCCGAACCGCGCCTTGCCGATCTCATAGACGATGTTCTGCAGATCCTCGGCCGATGCATCCGCCCCGGCAGCAGCAAGCTCGCGGTCCAGATCCTGCAACGCTTCGACCTCGAACCCCTCGGGCGCCCGCCGCACCGGCTTCTCCGCCACATCGTGGACATAGGCGATCGCATAGCCGATCAGCGCATCCAGCGCCGGCCAGTTCTCCGCCGTCGCATCCGGCACATAATTGCCGAGATAGCCCCAAACCTGCTCGACCGTCGGCTCGCGCAGCACGCCGACCAGGTTGAGCAGAAGCCCGAACGTCACCGGCAGCGTCTCGGCCGGCGGCGGGCCGTTATGGATATGATGCACCGGATTGCCGAGCCGCTGCTCGACCGGCTGCTCGGCATAGGCGGCGCGGAACTGCCAATAATCGTCCACCGCGCGCGGGATCAGGCCCAGATGCAGCGCCTTGGCCTTTTTTGGCTCGCGATAGATGTAGAAGGCGAGGGACTCGTCCGGCCCGTACGTCAGCCACTGCTCGATCGACAGGCCATTGCCCTTGGTCTTGCTGATCTTCTCGCCCTTGGCATCGAGGAACAGCTCGTAATTGAACCCCTCGGGCGGCCGCGCACCCAGCACGCGCGCGATCTTGCCCGATTGCGTCACCGAATCGATCAGATCCTTGCCCGACATCTCATAGTCGACGCCCAGCGCGACCCAGCGCATCGCCCAGTCGGCCTTCCATTGCAGCTTTGACCTGCCGCCAAAGATGGTCTGTTCGATCCGCTCGCCATCACTGTCGGTGAACGCGATCATGCCGGTTTCGGGATCGAGCACCTCGATCGGCACCTGCAACACGATCCCCGTCTTCGGGCTGATCGGCAGCACCGGCGAATAGGTCGCCTGCCGCTCCGCACGCAGCGTCGGCAGCATCACGTCCATGATGCCCTGATAGTTGCGCAGCACCTGTCGCAACGCGTCGTCGAACTTGCCCGACCCGTAATAATCGGTGGACGACGCAAACTCATAGTCGAACCCGAACCGGTCGAGGAAATCGCACAGCATCGCATTGTTATGCGCCGCAAAGCTCTCATACTTGCCGAACGGGTCGGGCACCTTGGTCAGCGGATGGCCGACATATTGCGCCAGCATCGCGCCATTGGGCACATTGTCCGGCACCTTGCGCAGCCCATCCATATCGTCGCTGAACGCGATCAGCCGCGTCGGCTGGTCCGACAGCGTTTCGAATGCGCGCCGCACCATGGTGGTGCGCAGCACTTCGTTGAACGTGCCGATATGCGGCAGCCCCGACGGGCCATAGCCGGTCTCGAACAACACCGGCGCACCGCCTGGCTTCCCCTCGGGATAGCGCTTGAGCAGCTTGCGCGCCTCTTCATAAGGCCAAGCCTTGGAAGTGAGCGCGGCGTCGCGGAGAATGCTGTCGGTCATCTGTGTCTGTCTATCTGAAGGCAAAGCCTGCGGGTGCGCGATGGCGCGCCGATTTGCAACCTAGCAAAATCCTCCCCGGAACGGGGAGGGGGACCATCCGCAGGATGGTGGAGGGGGCCCGAGGCAAGCGATCTGGTTCGCGGAGGGCCCCCTCCGTCAGCGCTACGCGCTGCCACCTCCCCGTTCCGGGGAGGATCGATGTTCGCAATCCGCTGGCTTTTCCCTCACGCTCTTGATAATCGCTCGCAACATGACCGACTCCCTCGCGCGTGCGCCGCGCAATCTCCCTGCCACCGTCGCCACGATCGACTGGAATGCGCTCGCCCCGCACGAAGTGCGCCGCCTGCGCGAATTCGGGCTGGATGAAGGGGTCGAGGTCGAACTGATCCGTCCGGTCGGCTGGTTCGGCGGCCCCGCCGCGGTGCGCATCGGGCGCATGACGGTCGCGCTGCGCCGCCACATCGTCCAGGCGATCCACCTCAAGGCACCCGCCGCATGAACGCCCAGCCGCTCGTCGCCCTGGTCGGCAACCCCAATGCCGGCAAGACCGCCCTGTTCAACGCGCGCACCGGCGCGCGGCAAACGGTCGGCAATAATCCCGGCGTCACGGTCGAGCGGCATTCGGGCCGCCTCGCGCTCAACGATGGCCGCCCGGTCGAGCTGGTCGACCTGCCCGGCACCTACAGCCTCGATCCGTCCAGCCCCGACGAAGCGGTGACCCGCGACGTCGTGCTCGGCAAGCAGGCGGGCGAGCGCCTCCCCGACGCGCTGATCGTCGTCGCCGACGCCTCCAACCTCGAAAACCATCTGCGTTTCGTGCTTCAGCTGCGCCAGCTCGGCCGCCCGATGGTGGTCGCGCTCAACATGATCGACATGGCGACGCGCGACGGCATCACGATCGACGCCGATGCGCTGTCGGCGGAACTCGGCGTCCCCGTCGTCACCACCGTCGCGGTGCGCAAGCGCGGCCTCGACGAACTCCGCGCAGCGCTGGATGGCGTGCTGCTGGGCAGCCGACCCGCCGCCCCCGCCACCCCCGACTCCGATATCACCCATTTTCAGCGCGATGCCCGCCGCATCGCCGCGCTCGCCATCACCGATCAGCCGCGCGGTCGCGCCTTCACCCGCGCGGTCGACACTATCGTCCTCCACCCGGTCGCCGGCTGGCTGATCCTGCTCGCGATGTTCTTCGTGATGTTCCAGGCGGTGTACAGCTGGTCGGAGGCACCGATTGGCTGGATCGAGGGCGCGCAGGAATGGCTCGGCGCGCATGCGCAGGCCAGCCTGCCCAGCGGCTTCATCGGCGATCTGGTGGTTCAGGGGATTATCGCCGGCGTCGGATCGGTGGTGGTGTTCCTGCCCCAGATCCTCATC
>JBHYGP010000359.1:0-3046 GCA_051858935.1 Sphingomonas sp. | reverse complement strand
TGAGGCGGTGGCGCTGGCCGAGGAGGTGGCGGACGATGCGCGCGAGGCGTGGATCGGCGCGCGCGACCTGGCGGTGCTGTTGCTGCTTTACGGTGCTGGCCTGCGCATTGGCGAGGCGATGGCGCTGACCGGCGCGGCGCTGCCGCTCGGCGAGACGCTGCGGGTCACCGGCAAGCGCGACAAGACGCGGATCGTGCCGCTGTTGCCGCAGGTGCGGGCGGCGGTGGAGGACTATGTGCGGCAATGCCCCTATGGCACCGCGCCGGGCGCACCGCTGTTTCGGGGCGCGCGGGGCGGGCCGCTCGATCCGGCGCTGGTGCGGCGGGCGGTGCGGGCGGCGCGGGTGCGGCTGGGGCTGCCTGAACGCACCACGCCGCATGCGCTGCGGCACAGCTTTGCCACGCATCTGTTGGGGCGCGGGGCGGATCTGCGCGCCTTGCAGGAGCTGCTCGGTCATGCCAGCCTGAGTTCGACGCAAATCTACACCGCGGTGGACGCGGCGCACCTGCTCGACGTCTATCGCAACGCCCATCCGCGCGCGTGACGTGGAACCCTTCCCCCGGCTCGCTCATTGGCGACGCGAGCCTTTGCAACAGGAGACCAAGGATGATTCGGACCGGGTGCGCGATCGCCGCGCTGATGCTGACCGCTGCATGTGGCGGCGCTGAGACGACGAATACCGCCATGCCGGCGAACGACACGATGATGTCGGGCAATGAAATGCTGCCGGTCGAGAATGGCAGCGCCGCCGCCGAGAGCGCCACTGCGACGCTGAGCAAGGCGGATGGCAGCGCGGCGGGCAGCGCGGTTGCGACCGTGACGCCCGAGGGGCTGGCGGTCACCGTTTCGGTCACCGGGATCACGCCGGGCGAGCATGGCGTGCATGTTCATATGACCGGCAAGTGCGATGCGCCGGGCTTCACCACTGCGGGCGGGCATTGGAACCCGGCATCGACCCAGCACGGGCTGGAGAATCCGCAGGGCGCGCATGCGGGCGATATGCCCAACCTGACGGTCGCCGATGACGGCAGCGGCACGCTGAGCTTCACGCTGCGCTCGGGGACGATGGCGCAGCTGCTCGACACCGATGGGTCGGCGTTCGTGGTGCATGCCGGCAAGGACGATCAGAAGACCGATCCGTCGGGCGACAGCGGCGACCGCGTCGCGTGCGGCGTGTTCGCGGCGGGCTAGTTCAGGCGTTACGGGCCGGTCAGCGCGTAGCGTTCGATCGGCTCGTAGCTTGCGCCGCCATGGCCCAGGCGGCTTTCGTAAAGGGTCATGTGCGCGATCACGAACTCCGGGCTGGTCAGCGCGGCGTGGCGGGCGAGGAAGCTGTCGACCGGCCCCGCCGATCCGGCGAGCCGCGCCAGGGTGATGTGCGGGACATAGGTGCGATGCTCGGGCTCGAGGCCGATCGCGATCATCGCGCGGTCGACCTTTTTGTGCAGCGCCGCCAGCGGATCGCGCGGCGCAACCCCGGCCCAGAGCGCGTTGGGGCGTCCCTTGCTCTCGAACGTCCCGCATCCGTTCAGGCGAAGCGGCGGCAGGTCGAAGCGGATCGCGGAGAGTGCGGTTGCGGCGTCCTCGGCGGTGCGCGAATCGACTTCGCCGATGAACCGCAGCGTAATGTGGAGCTGGTCATCATCCTGCCAGCGCGCGCCTTCGACCCCGTCCATCAGGTCGATCAGGCGGTCGCGAATCGCAATTGGCGGGCGCAGGGCGACGAACAGGCGGTGCATTGGCCGCCATTAACCCACTTCGTCAGACTCGGCGATGCCGGTTTTGCTTGAAACTCACCGGCAGAACCATGATATTCGATCACATCCGGGCGGCCGATATCCAGAGACCGCCGGGCAAAGGAGTTTGAGATGGCTAACTGGTCTGACCCCCACACGACCGCCGCGCCGTACGCGACGGCCGCAGGTACGCGGGATGCCGCGTATGATGCGGGGCTGCGGTCCTACATGCTTTCGGTTTACAACTATATGGCGTCGGGCGTGCTGCTGAGCGGCATCGTCGCGCTGCTGTTCGCCTGGGGTGGTGAAACCTCGGCGGCTTATTCGGTCTTCGCCAATGGCGGCCCGCTCGCCTGGCTGATCATCCTGTCGCCGCTGGCGATCGTGTTCGCGATGAGCTTTGGCCAGAACAAGATGTCGACCGGCACGCTGCAGGTGTTGTTCTGGAGCTTCGCGGTCCTGATGGGCCTGTCGATGTCGACGCTGCTGCTGCGCTACACCGGTACCTCGGTTGCGCAGGCGTTCTTCGCGACGGCGGCGGGCTTTGTGGGCCTGAGCCTCTATGGCTACACCACCAAGCGTGACCTGTCGGGCTTTGGCAGCTTCCTGATCGTCGGTCTGATCGGCATCATCGTCGCATCGATCATCAACATCTTCACCCAGTCGAGCATGATGGCGCTGATCATCAGCATCGCGGGCGTGCTGATCTTCGCGGGCCTGACGGCGTACGACACGCAGCGGATCAAGAGCATGTACGCCTACGTCGCGGGCACCGACATGGTTGGCAAGGTCGTGATCATGAGCGCGCTGAGCCTGTATCTGGACTTCATCAACATGTTCCAGTTCATCCTCAGCATCTTCGGCACCGCGCGCGACTGATCGCCGCGATAGCCGCAAGTTCGGGAAGGCCCGGCCAGCAATGGCCGGGCCTTTCTCGTTTCCGGGACGAAAGGAACGTCGCCCCGCGCCGGACGTTTTTGATTCAGACCCCTTGGGAGTTTGACCAATGACCGAACAGGACGACAAGAAGCGCGGCGACGCCGGCACCGACGAGAGCATCGCGGAACGGCTGGAGAAGAACCCGGAGAGCAAACAGGCGCGGCTCGACCGTGCGCTGGACGAATCGATGGACGCGTCCGACCCGCCTTCGGGCACGCAGCCGGTGCATGCGCATCATGCGGCGCCGTCGACTGGCTATGATGCCGACAAGGAGGCGGAACTGGCGAAGGCGAAGGATGGGGCTGAGTAGCCACTGATCCTCCCCCGCAAGGGGGAGGTGTCAGCGCAGCTGACGGAGGGGGAGGAAGCAC
>JBHYGP010000358.1:0-3053 GCA_051858935.1 Sphingomonas sp. | reverse complement strand
GGCGATGGTCGAGGAGACATCGGCGGCGGCACGCAATCTGTCGACCGAAGTGACCGCGCTGACCGAACAATCGGGTCGGTTCAAGATCGGTAGCGAAGCCCCTGCCCGCGCGGCTGCGCCCGCCCCGGTCGTCAAGGCACCGGCCCCGCTGGCCAAGCCCAAGGCGGCAAAGCCGGCGGTCAAGGCCGAAGCCAAGCCCGCCGCCTATCGCTCGCCGGTCAAGGCGCTGCCGGTGGCGAACGGTTCGGCAGCGCTCGCAGCGGATGCCGACAGCTGGGACGCCTTCTGACGCGCCTCGACTGAAATGATCCAAGGAGCCGCCGTCCGGGATGCCGGGCGGCGGCCTATTGTTTGCACCGACCAAAGTTGCGCAGTTGCAACGGCCGTCGAGAATCTAATGCGAGGCGTTTGCATTATCGTGAGCACATTGGTAGCGGGCGCGGAAAGGGAGTTTCCGCATGTCCGTCGCCTCGATCACCGCCCTGCCCCTGCTCGCGCTCGCGCTGCTCGCTCCGGTTGCCGCCCATGCCGCAAGCGATCCCGCGCCCGAGCCGGATGAATCCGATCAGGTCATCATCACCGCCGCGCGCACCGAGCTGCCCGCCAGTGCGCTGCCGCTGACGGTCGATGTGATCGAGAAGGAAGCGCTGGACCAGCAGGTGTCGATCGCCGGATCGGTGGTCGATGCGGTCGCGAACCTGTCGCCCTCATTCTCCCCCACCCGCCAGAAATTGTCAGGGGCGGGCGAGACGCTGCGCGGCCGCTCGCCGCTCTACGCCATCAACGGCATCCCGCAATCGACCCCGGTGCGTGACGGATCGCGCGACGGCTATACGATCGACCCCTTCTTCCTCGACCGGGTTGAGCTGATCTATGGCTCCAATGCGCTGCAGGGGATCGGCGCGACCGGCGGCGTGGTCAATCAGGTGGTCGCCAAGGCACCGGCCAGCGACGGCTTCACCGGCCGCGCACTGCTTCAGGGCAGTGCGGGCAACGGGTTCGACGGCAATGGCCTGGGCGGCAAGGCGGCGGCGTTGGTCGCATGGCGCGGCGGGGCGTTCGATGTGACGGTCGGTGGCGCTTATGAGAAGCGCGGCGTGTTCTATGATGGCGCAGGCCGGATCATCGGCGTCGATGATGCGCAGGGCGACACGATGGCGAGCAAAAGCTGGTCCGCATTCGCACGGCTCGGCTGGCAACTCAATGATACCGCGCGGCTGGAGCTGTTCGCCAACCGGTTCGAACTGAAGGGCGATCACGACTATATCCGGGTCCCCGGCAGCCGCGCGACCAACACGCCATCGACCAGCAGGCGCGGCGATCCCGCTGGCGATCCGGTGTCGAACCGGGTCGAGACGGTCAATCTGACGCTGACCGACAGCGATCTGGCCGGCGGCAAGCTGGTGCTTCAGGCATTCTTCAACCGCACCAACGACGTGTTCGGCGGATCGACCGCCCCGACCTTTCAGGACTCAAGCATCGCGCCGGATGGCACATTGTTCGACCAGTCGGTCAACAAGTCGCGCAAGCTGGGCGCGCGGTTCAGCTATGAGCGCGCGTTCGCCAATGCGCTGACCGCAACGGTCGGGTTCGACAGCCTGTGGGACGAGACCGCGCAGTCGCTGATGTGGACCGGGCGCGACTGGGTGCCGCCGACCACCTTCCGCAGCCTTGCGCCATTCGTGCAGCTCAATCTGGGGCTGTTCGACGACAAGCTGCGACTGGCGGGCGGTGTCCGCTACGAAGATGTGAAGCTCAAGGTCGATGATTTCGTCACGCTGGCTTCTTACGACTCACGCGCTGTCGGTGGCGGCAACCCGAGCTTTCGCGACGCGCTGATCAATGGCGGTGTGATCTTCGAACCGGTCAAGGGCATCCGCGCCTATGCCAGCTATGCCGAGGGATATTCGATCGCCGATGTCGGCCGCATCCTGCGCGCGATCCGCGAAGAAAATGTCGATATCGACACCTACCTCGACATCAGCCCGGTTGTTTCGAACAACCGCGAGATCGGGGTCGAGGTCAAACAGGGGCCGCTCGACGCCAGTGCGACCTATTTCTGGTCGTCATCCGATCGCGGCGGGTTGCTCGTGCTCAATGCGGCGGGCGTCTATGATGTCGAGCGGCGGCGGATCGAGATCGAGGGGCTCGAGATCAATCTGGGGCTGCGCCTGCCGATCGATGGACTGCGCGCCAGCATTGGCTATGCCCATCTGGCGGGGCGAACCGATAGCAACAAGGACGATGTGGTCGATATCGACCTCGACGGTGCCAACATCTCGCCCGACCGGCTCAACCTTGCGCTCGACTATGCCAGCGGGCCGCTCACCGCGCGGGTGCAGACCGGATTCTATCTGTCGCGCACCTTCGACCACACGCTCAACGCGGCGGCCTATAACCCCGCAACCGCGTTCGAGGGCTATAACCTCACCGACGCGGTGGTGCGGTACGACACCGGCTTTGGCGGGGTGACGCTGGCAGTGTCGAACCTGTTTGACGCCACCTACATCACCTACAATAGCGACACGGTGTCGGTCACGGACAATGCCCGCTTCTTCTCAGGCCGTGGGCGGGTGTTCACGCTCGGCTTCGACGTGAAGTTCTGAACGGGGGCGCGGCGGGGATGAAGTGGATCGACCTGCTCCACCGCTGGACCGGCGGCATCGTCGGGCTGGTGCTCGGCGTGCTGGGACTGTCGGGCGCGATCCTCGTCTTCAAGCATCAATGGCTCGGCTGGATGCCCGGCGCAGGCGATGCGCAGCGACAGGATGTCGCCAGCCTTGCCGCGCAAATGCAGGACGCGCTGACAGTGCATGGCCCGGCACCGCGATCGGTGTTGTTCCCTTATTCCGATTTCGGGCTGGCGCGGCGCAGCTATGCCGACGACATGGGTGTCTATGCCGATCAGGCGGGGCGCGTGGTCGCTGCGTGGGACAGCAAATGGGACCGGTTCGAGCTGTGGCTGTTCGACCTGCACCATCATCTGTTCCTGGGTGACGCGGGCGAGATCGCGGCGGGGATTGCCGGGCTGATCGGCCTCGCCTTCGTCGTCA